>JAEXUU010000626.1 GCA_023452965.1 Pseudomonadota bacterium
CGACATGCGCCTCGTCCTCCGGGCCGGGATCGAGCACGACCGTGCCCTGCCCCGTCTCGATCAGATAGGTGTTCGTGCCGTGATAGGTCATCAGGCCGGGATTGCCGGCGACGATACGCCTGATCCCCGGCGCGATCTCGGTCGCAAGGCCGCGCACCGGCTCCGGCTCAGTCAGATAGGGCACAATCCCTCCATGACCGTTGCGGCACGCCGGCACGCGGAGCGCTGGCGCCGGCGCTCGACGCCGTATGGGCTTTAAAGCTCAACGCTCCAGCCGGCGGGCGACATAGAGCTGTGTGGGAACCACTACAACCAGAAGCGCGGCCATCAGCAGGACCGCCAGGGCCGCTGCACCCGGCAGATCCGGGAACTGCCAGAGGTTCCACAAAGTCGAGGCGGCGACGAGGTTGCCGGTCGACATCAGCATCAGCGGCACCGTGAGGTCGCGGGCGCTGTGGGCAAAGACCCAGAGCCAGCCATTGAGGATCTGCGGCCAGACCAGCGGGAAGGTGACCTTGCGCAGCGAGGTCAGCCAGCTCGCGCCGCTGATCAGCGCAGCATCCCCCAGCTCCTTGTGGATCTGGATCAGGGCGCTGCTCATCGTCCGGACGCCGAAGGCGATGTAGATCGTCACATGGCCGAGGACGAGGATCCAGACCGTGCCGTAGAGCGGCGTGTTGAGATAGAGCAGGAGGATCGCCAGCACGAGCACGATCGGCGGGATCGCCATCGGGAGGAAGGACAGCGCGTCGAGGATCTTGCCGGCCCGGCTGTTCGAGCGCACCGTGAACCAGCCGATCAGGCAGGAGATCAGCATCACGATCGTCGCGCTCGAGACCACGAGGATGATCGTGTTGAGCACCGCCCGCGAGATCATCGGATTGGTCAGCAGGCGGCGATAGATGTCGAAGGACAGGCCACCGAGCGCCGAAAGGCTCGGGGTGGTGTAGGACGGCTGCAGGCTGACCCAGATCAGGATCAGGAGCGGCAGCATCATCACCGCGCAATAGCCGAAGGTGAAGCCGAGCGCGGCGATGCGCCAGCGGCCGAGCCTGATGCGCTTCGGCCGGAAGGCCTTGCCGGTGACGACGCGGAAGCGCTCGCCAAGCCGCGTCGCGCGCATATAGGCCCACATCAGCCCGCCAGCGACCACCAGCAGGAGCACACCGAAGGCCGAGGCCAGCCCGTAATTCGGCAGGCCGTTATCGGGCGAGGACAGCAGGTAGACCCGCGTCGACAGCACCGGCACATCGGCGGACAAGCCGATGATCAGCGGCAGATCGAAGGCCTGAACCACCGCCATGAACATGTAGATGCCGATCGAGAACAGGCCGGGTGTCAGGAGCGGTAGCGTCACCCGCGTCAGCGTCGCCCAGGAGCCGCCGCCATGGACGCGCGCCGCCAGCTCCAGATTGGGGTCCATGTTGCGCAAGAGGCCGCTGATCATCACGAAGGCGGTCGGCACCACCGCGAAGGAGGTGACGATGATCAACGACCAGAAGGAATAGATCGTGAGGATCGGCTGCAGGAAGCCGAAAAGCTCGCGGAACATCACGTTCAGCGCGCCATTGCCGGGGTTGAGCAGCAGGATCCAGCCGAAGCCGACGACCAGCGCCGGCACCATCATCCAGGCGAACATCAGGATGCGCACCAGGATGCGGCCCGGCATGTCGGTGCGCTCGGTGCACCAGGCGATGGCGGTCGCGATGGCGACGCCGATCGTCATGCTGGACAGTGCATAGACCGCGGTGTTCCAGACCAGGCTCAGCGTACGCGGGCTCTGGAGCAGCTGGACATAGTTCTTCAGCGTGAATTCCAGCGTCTCCAGCGGCATCGCCTCGGACGGTGCCAGCGATGTCCGGATCAGGAGCAGGACCGGCCCGAGGACGAGCACGGAGACGACCGCCAGCAAAAGCGCGAGCACTACCTTCTGCTGGTCGAGCCCTGTGCTCGGACGGCGGGCGGCCGCGATCGAACCGCCGCTCATTTCGGGCTCCCGGAGGAAGCCGGCTCGTCCGCAGGCACGATGACGCAGCGCTCGGGCGGCAGCTCCAGGACGAGCTCCTGCCCGACGGAGAGCGCGGTATAGGGGTCGAGCATCAGGGTCAGCTTGCGGCCGCCAACCTCGACCTCGGTCTCCACGACATCGCCGAGGAAGGTCATGGCATCGACCCGCGCCTTGAAGCGGTTGGGACCGGATGCCTCGGTCGCCGGTGCGACCAGGATCGCCTGCGGGCGGACCACGACCATGACCTGCGCACCCGGCGCGAGTTCGGGACCGGCGACACCGGAGATCGGGCCGATCGCCGTCTGAGCGCGCCCTGTCGCGCCGCCAGCCTCGAGCACGCCCGGCAGGAGATTGCTGCGGCCCATGAAATCGGCGGTGAAGACGCTGTTCGGCCGCAGATAGATATCGCGCGGCGAACCCTGCTGGACGATCTTGCCAGCCTTCATCAGCACGATCTGGGCGGACATGCCGATCGCCTCGACCTGGTCATGCGGGACGAAGAGCGTGGTGATCCCCAGTGATTTGACGAGATTGCGGATCTCGGTACGCATCGTGTCGCGCAGCTTGGCGTCGAGATTGGAAAGCGGCTCGTCGAGCAGGAGCAGACGCGGCTCGTGCACCAGCGCGCGGGCGAGTGCGACGCGCTGCTGCTGGCCGCCGGA
>JAEXUU010000638.1 GCA_023452965.1 Pseudomonadota bacterium
GCGCCGCGCGGGGTGGTCAGCGTCTCGAAGGCGCCCGAAGCGGTCTCAAGAGCTTCCTCGACGACCGGCGCCTCGGCGGCGCCGACATCGATGCCCTGGTCGCCCGAGGCGCGGCCGATGCCGTCGATCGCCGAGCGGGCGATCAGGTCGCAATAGAGCTGGATGGCGCGGCCGGCGTCGTCATTGGCCGGGACCGGGAAGGTGATGCCGTCCGGATCCGAGTTCGAGTCGACGATGGCGGCGACCGGGATGCCGAGGCGCTGAGCCTCCTTGATCGCCAGCTGCTCCTTGTTGGTGTCGATCACGAAGATCATGTCGGGCGTGCCGCCCATGTCCTTGATGCCGCCGAGCGCCTTCTCGAGCTTGTCGCGCTCGCGCGCCAGCATCAGGCGCTCCTTCTTGGTCAGGCCGGTGCCGCCGCCGTTGAGCAGCTCGTCAACCTTGCGCAGGCGCTGGATCGAAGCCGAGATGGTCTTCCAGTTGGTCAGCATGCCGCCGAGCCAGCGGGAGTTGACATAGTACTGGGCCGAACGCTTGGCGGCGTCGGCGATGGCATCCTGCGCCTGGCGCTTGGTGCCGACGAAGAGCACGCGACCGCCACGGGCGACGGTGTCGCTAACCGCCTGCAGGGCGCGCGAGAGCATCGGCACCGACTGCGACAGGTCGAGAATGTGGATGTTGTTGCGGGTCCCGTAGATGTACGGCGACATCTTCGGGTTCCAGCGATGGGCCTGGTGGCCGAAGTGGGCGCCGGCCTCGAGGAGCTGGCGCATGGAGAAATCAGGCAGAGCCATCGTATTCTTGTCCTTCCGGTTGAGCCTCTGGGGAGCGAAATGAGCCGGGCATCGACTGGCCGGTCACCGGAACGCCTCGGTATCGAGGTGATGCTCCCCATGTGGAATGGCCTGCGCCTTACAGGGCGCGCGGCGAAAATGCAAGGCGGAACCCCGCGGTGAGACAGCATTGCCGGGCGGCCGAGACGGGCCGCGCCGGCAGAGGCAAGCGATCAACGCCGCCGCGCATGCTCGATCAATACCTTGGAATAACCGAGCATGCCCCTGAGAATACGTCACGATCTCGAGCAGACAGCGCCTCTGCCCTGATCGGCATCATTTCGGCAGCGAGGCGCCGGCCTGCTTCACGACATCGCCGATCTGCTTGCAGTAGCTCGCCGCCGAGCCGCCCTGCGCCTTCGCTATCGTCTCGATGTCCTGGGTGACGCCCATCATCGAGATCGTCCCCTTGCGGCCGGCTTCCTCGGCCGTATCGCCGGCGCTCTTGTCGGCGGGCACGGGAATCAGGCCGAGCATCTTGCGCTGGATCTCGACGACGTCGGCTCCGGCATGGCCCTTCTCCGCGCAATAGGCGAGAATGCCGAGCTGATTGCGCCCCGCCTGATAGGCGATGGCCATCTGATCGGCAGGAGCCTGAGCCATAGCGCCAGGGCCGAAGCCCAGGACGGAGACCGCAGCGGCAGCGCAAAGAGACTTCAGGGAAAATGTCATGGGGATCTTCCGTTTCCGATCATGGCATCTGTCGATGCGGTGGCGCCCCCCGGCCGTGTCCGAGCTAGCGTTGCGTCAGGCCGAAGACAAGCGCATGACGATCATGAGCGAACACTGATTGACAGGATCGTCGCCGGCGGCGCCGGCTGAACGCGCTTGCCGCTTCCCGAACGGGAGACGCGCCGTGAACCAACGATTCACGTCATGCTGCTAGGCGTTTCGCTACGACAGAATCGACTTGGCGGCTGCGTGGATCTCGACCTGAGGACAATCTATCTGGCAGGCGCGATCACCTGCACGCTGCTCGGGCTCGTGCAGCTGCTCGCGTTCGCCACGGGTCGATTCGAGCGCTGGCCGCTGTGGTGGGGGTTGAGCAACCTGCTGATCGGGATCGGTACGATCGGGGTCGCCCTGCGCGGCTCGATCCCGGACCTGATCTCGATACCGCTCGCCAATCTCGTGAGCTGGACCGGCTATCTGCTCACGCTCTACAGCGTCAGGACCTTCGCCGGGCGTCCGGCCCGCCTGCCGGTCTACCTCGCCGCCATCGCCATCGCGGGCATTCTGCTGCTGCTCTGGAACGAGCCCGAAGGCTTCACCAACCGCGTCATGCTGATGTCGGTGCTGGCGAGCGGCTGCGACATCGCCGTGGTCCGCGAGGGGCTCAACCTGTTGCGGCGCGAGCGTCTGGTCTCGGGCGCGATCCTGATCGGCCTGTTCGCGCCGACCGCCGCGACCTTCGCCTTCAACGCCTACCTCGCCGCCTCCGGCCAGATCGGCCCCGAGCTCTTCACGCCGAACGAGGCACAGCCCTGGCTAGCGGTCACCGGAACCGCCTTCCTGCTGCTGCGCGGTTGCGCCCTGCTGCTGCTCGCCACCGAGCGCCATCGCAACGCGCTCGTCTCGCTCGCTCAGCAGGATGCGCTGACGGGAGCGCTGAACCGCAGCGGATTGGAGCGCTCGATCGAGGAACTGACGGCCGAAGCCGTGCGGCGCCCGCGCAGGCTCGCCGTCCTGCTCATCGATATCGATCATTTCAAGCGGCTTAACGACACCCATGGCCACGCTGCCGGCGACAAGATCCTGCTGATCTTCGCCGATGCGGCACGCAGCGAACTGCGCGCGAGCGATATCCTGGCGCGGCAGGGCGGCGACGAGTTCGTCGTCGTGCTCCCGCATCTGACGGCGGCGGAGGCGATCGGCGTCGCCAACCGGATTCGCGCCGCCTTCGGGCGGGCCCTGGCGGCCTGGGGCGAGA
>JAEXUU010000660.1 GCA_023452965.1 Pseudomonadota bacterium
GTAGAGTGGATGGCCGAAGCCCGGCAGCCCCGCGCCGGTCTCCAGCCGCGCCGCGAGGGTCGTCGCCAGCCCGTCGCGCTCGATATCCCGCATCAGCGCCAGCACCCGCGGCGCGACGCCGCCATGCAGGGGGCCGGAGAGCGCGGCGAGGCCCGCCATGGCGCAGGCCGCGAGCGAGGCGCCGGTCGAGGCGGTGACGCGGGCCGCGAAAGTCGAGGCGTTGAGCTCATGATCGGCGAGCAGCACCAGCGCCCGCCGGATCGGCTCGGCGCCCTCCGTTTCGCAACCCCAGGCCCGCGCCAGCCTCGCATGGATTGGCCCTTCGCCCGGCCCGCCGGCGATGGCGTCGACCAGCGCGTCGAGCACGGCAGCGGCCTCTAGATAGAGCGCCTTCTTGGCCCGCCCGGCCATCGGACGGTCGCCCGAAGCCCGTGCGGCGATCACTGCGAAGACTCGCGCCAGCGGTTCGCCCGGTGGCACGTTCGTCGCCAAAGGCGGGAAGCGTTGCGTGCCGCAATCCCAGAGCAGGCGCGCGACATCCTCCAGCTTGGCACTCTCGGCGAGGCGTGTCGCATCCTGGCCGCGATACCAGAGGCCCCCGCGCTCGATCGTGGTGATGGCGGAGGCGAGCACTGGCTCGCCATAGGCGATCGCATCCTCGGCGATCGCTGCGGGGCGCCGTCCGCGCGCCTTGCGGTGCTCTAGCCGGGCAACATCCTCGGCGCGGTAGAGGCTGCGGCGCGAATCCTCGCTATCGCCGCGCGCCTCGATCAGCCCGCGGCTGACATAGGCGTAGAGCGTCTGCGGCTTCAGTCCGAGCCGGGTCATCGCCTCCTGTGCGGTCAACCAGTCCTGCATCGCCTCTCCCGCGGTTATATTGATTATATTGTTCAAGATTGATTGTTGCAATGCGGGAGCCGATCCTCAGGCGAAGCCTTTGAGGAGTTCCTGACATGTCCGATGGTCTCGATGACGTCGTCGCCGCCCATACCGTGCTCTCGGAAGTCGACGGCGCCGCCGGCCGCCTGGTGATCCGCGGCCACAGCCTCGCCGAGCTCGCCGGCCGAACCAGCTTCGAGGACATGGCGGCGCTGATGTTCGACGGCCTGCTGCCCGGCCTGCCGCAGAGGCGTGACCTGACGGCAGCGCTTGGCCAGGCCCGCGCCGATCTCTTTGGCATCGTCGAGCATACTGCGCTGTCGGATGATCTCGGGCCGGTCGAGGCGATCCGTGCCTGGACGGCGCAGATCGCGGATGGCGAGGGGCCCGACACCGCGCTGAAACTGCTCGCCGCGCCGGCCGTCTTCACTGCTGCCGCCGTGCGCAAGCGGCGCGGCCTTGCCCCGATCGCCCCCGATCCCGCGCTGTCGCAGGCGGCCGATACGCTGCGCATGCTGCGCGGCGAGACACCGACCGCAGCTCAAGCCGCTGCCCTCGACACCTATCTCGTCACGGTCGCTGATCACGGGCTCAACGCCTCGACCTTCGCCGCGCGCGTCGTCGCTTCGACCCGGGCCGGGCTGGTTTCGGCTGTGCTCGCCGGGATCAGCGCGCTCAAGGGGCCGCTGCACGGCGGCGCGCCGGGGCCGGTGATCGAGAAGCTCGATGCGATCGGCGAGCCGGCCAATGCCCGCGCCTGGCTGGAAGAAGCGCTGGGTCGCGGCGAGCGTTTGATGGGCTTCGGCCACCGCATCTATCGCGTCCGCGATCCGCGCGCCGACGCCTTGAAGCAGGCGATCGCCAAGCTCGGCGCCGATGCCGGACGCCTGCGCCATGCCGAGGCGGTCGAGCAGGCGGCGCTCGCCATCCTGCGCGAGCGCAAGCCCGGGCGCTCGCTCGAGACCAATGTCGAGTTCTACACGGCGCTGCTGCTGGAGGCGCTCGGCTTCCCGCCGGAGGCCTTTACCTGCGTCTTCGCGCTCGGCCGCACCACCGGCTGGCTCGCCCATGCCCGCGAGCAGATCGACACCGGCCGGTTGATCAGGCCGCAATCGGTCTATGTCGGCCCGCAGCCAAGGCAGGCGGCGTAGGTTCGCTTCCCTTCTCCCCTTGCGGGAGTGGCCCGAAGGGCCGGATGAGGGGTCGCGCAGGTCTGGAGAGTTCTGGAAAGACGGGGCGAAGTCAGCGATCAGCGTCGCGAGACCCCTCACCCTAGCCCTCTCCCGCAGGGGGAGAGGGGATTTGTCGCGCATGCCCCTAAGCGCTCGGCTAACCGGCTCGCGTCGCTCTACCAGCAGGCGTCAACCAGACCGCATAGAGTTCAGCCTCGCCACCGTTCACGACCAGCTCGACACGCCCCGGCGTTTCCAGGATCGCACTGTCGCCGGCGGGTAGCGCCGCTCCATTCACCAACCAGTCGCCCTTGCGGGCAACCAGCACCAGCAGGCCCTCGCTCGCCGTGAGCGAGCCGGCGTTCGACAAGCGCTCGACCCGGTGCCGCCAGCGGCCGCGCCGGCTCATCACGTTGAGGTCGTCGATCGGCCCATCGACCAGCATTCCGTCGACCGCCCGGTCGGCGGCGAAAGGGTAGGGCGCGCTGCTGCGGCCGAGGCGGATGTGCTCACCATCGCCGAAGGCGAGGGTAATGCCCGAGCCGGTCAGCACCGACAGCGTCCGGTCGATGCCGGGGAAGGACGAGAACGGCCCGTCCTGCCCGACATGGGCCATGCTGATCCGCCAGTCGAAATCATCGAGCGAGGCGCTTTCGGGAGCCACCGCGATCTCGGTCGTCGTCCCGCCGCCGTTCTTCCAAGGCATGGTCCGGCAGTCGGCGGCGCGGATGATGCGCATGGATCGGTCCTTCGAATTCAAGCGGCCACCC
>JAEXUU010000739.1 GCA_023452965.1 Pseudomonadota bacterium
TCGTGCTCTGTGTCTCGGGTCAGCGAGCCGCTTACCAGCGGTAGTGCGAGAAGGCGCGGTTGGCTTCCGCCATCCGGTGCGTGTCTTCGCGCTTCTTCACGGCGTTGCCGCGGTTGTTGGCGGCGTCCATCAGCTCGGCCGAAAGACGCTCGACCATGGTGCGGTCGTTGCGCGCGCGGGCGGCAGCGATCAGCCAGCGGATCGCGAGAGCCTGGCGGCGCTCCGAACGGACTTCGACGGGAACCTGGTAGGTCGCACCGCCGACGCGGCGGGAACGGACCTCGATCGCCGGAGCGACGTTCTCGAGGGCGCTCTTGAAGACGGCGAGCGGATCGCTCTTCAGCTTGCCTTCGATGATGTCGAACGCGCCGTAGACGATGCCTTCGGCGGTCGCCTTCTTGCCTTCGTACATGAGGGAGTTCATGAACTTCGTCACGATCACGTCGCCGAACTTGGCGTCCGGGATGATCTCGCGTTTTTCGGCGCTATGGCGGCGGGACATCGTCTAGTCTCCGGTCAAATCTCAAAAGCAGCGAACCGGCCGGGCTTTCGGCCAGCCGGTCAGGCAGAAAATCACTTGGGACGCTTGGCGCCGTACTTCGAGCGGCGCTGCTGGCGGTTCTTGACGCCCTGCGTGTCGAGCACGCCGCGCAGGATGTGTTAGCGCACGCCGGGAAGGTCCTTGACGCGGCCGCCACGGATCATGACGACCGAGTGCTCCTGGAGGTTGTGCCCCTCACCCGGAATGTAGCCGATGACCTCGAAGCCATTGGTCAGGCGCACCTTGGCGACCTTACGAAGCGCCGAGTTCGGCTTCTTCGGCGTCGTCGTGTAGACGCGCGTGCAAACGCCGCGCTTCTGCGGGCAATTTTCAAGCGCCGGAGCAGAATTGCGCGCCTTGACGGGCGAACGGGGCTTGCGGATCAGCTGGCTGATTGTCGGCATTTAAGGCCTCTCGCTCCCTTGAGCGTTTGGAAAATCTCATGGTCCTTCCGGCACCGGCGTAGCCATGACACAAACGAAGCCGCGCCATCGGCGCCCTTTAAAGAGGCCTCAGGCGCGTTCGCCATGCAGAGGAACACGGGAAACCCGCATTCATGCGTCCTGCCATGTCGTCTATCGACGCTGGAATTCCGACGGAGTTTCGGTCGCGAAATTCGCTCACAACTAATGGTAAGCGACAAACGTGTCCGACAGCCGTCGACAGTGGCGCGCTTATGACTCAGCTGGAGATTCGCGTCAAGCCCGGATTTACGATGCGTTCAGTCTTGTCTCTGAGACAAGCTGCCGCTCCGGCACGTGCCTCCAACCTAGCGCCCCTCGGGAGCGGAAGCCAAGCCTGCCGCCCCCCTGACACGCAGCCTTGCACAGGATCGATTGGCGCGCCGAGCCGCACGCCTCCTCTCCTGCCTCAGACAGTCCCCTCGCCCGTCGTGCCGATCCGTGCTCCGCGCAGCAGCCCGACCAGCTCGGCCTGCCTGTGCAGTCCCGTCTTCGCCATCACCCGCTTCAATGTGGTGCGGGCGGTTTCCTCGGTCACGCCGAGCGTCGCCGCAGCATCGCGCGGACGGCTGCCGGCGGCGATCAGCGCCGCAAGCCTGGCCTCGGCCGGCGTCAGGTCGAACAGCCCCTGCACGACCGCAGCACTCGGCGCGTCGCCGAGCACCACGGGCGTCACCACCAGGATCGTGCTGGCCCGCGCGAAGACGTCGTGTGCCGCGCCGCGGACCGGCGAGAGATGGACGATGAGCGGCGGCCGGTCGCCCTTCTGGGCGATCGGGATCGAACGCACCGCCGCGCCCACCCGCATCTGCCCCATGGTCGCAAGCGCAGCCTCCAGCAGCGCATCGGCTGCAGGGTTGGTCAGGGTCAGCCGCGCGAGCCGGTCCTGCGCCACATCCGGGATCATGCCCGCCAGCGAGGCGTTGATCGAGAGTGGTCGCCCGCTCCGGTCGAGCACTGCCGCCGGCAGCCCCATCGCCTCGAGTGCCTGCGTCGCACCGCGCGCCCGCTCGAAATCGAGCCGCGCCGAGAGCAGCATCGCGCGTGCCAGATGCGGTCGCAGGCCATCGAGCGTACGGATCTGCGCCGCATCGACGGGCCCCTCCCGCCGCTCCCGCTCGGCATGCAGGATGAAAGCCTCTCCGCTCGGCGAGACGATCGAGGTCGCAACGCCGATGCCGAGCCCGCGCGGCACCAGGAAATCCGCATAGACCGGTTCCAGCGCCATCTCCTCCTCGGTGAAGATGTCGATATCGCGCAGGAAGCCGGCATGGTTGCGGCCGATCAGCCGGGCCGTACGCCCATTGCCGGGGAAGCGTTCGAAATGGGTCGCGACGACCTCGTCGAATTCCGGCGAGGACGAGATCCAGCGCGCCTGCCCGCCGGCCACGGTCACCATGACCGCCCCTGCCCCGCGCATCTCGCTCTGGAACCGTCTCAGTATCTCCGGCCACAGCTCAGGAACGACTGCGGCCTCATAGAGGCTTTCCAGGAAACGCTCATCCATAGCCCCAGCCCATCAAGCAGCGCATCGTCAGCCCCCCGGCACGTTTCGCTGCGTAAGCTTAGGCAGATCGGCCGCCCGAGCGTCAAGACAAAGTAAAACGGCCGCCCGAGGGCGGCCGTTCCACATTGGTATGAGCCTGTTGGCCGCGCTTACTCGGCGGCCGGCAGCACCGCGGCTGCAGCCTTCGCCGCCGCATCGGCCTTCTGCCCGACGATGAGATCGTCGCGGCGCGTGGCCACCTGCTTGATGCGGGCGACCTGCGCACCCGTACCCGCCGGGATCAGCGAGCCGACGATGACGTTCTCCTTCAGGCCCTCGAGCGTGTCGTGCTTGCCGTTGACCGCCGCCTCGGTGAGGACGCGGGTGGTCTCCTGGAAGGACGCCGCCGAGATGAAGGAGCGGGTCTGCAGCGAAGCCTTGGTGTTGCCGAGCAGGACCGGAACGCCGGAGGCCGGCTTCTTGCCCTCTTCGCGCATCTTGGCGTTGACCTCTTCCAGCTCGATGCGGTCGATCTGGTCGCCGGTCAGGATGTCGGTGTCGCCGCCATCCGTGATCTCGACCTTCTGCAGCATCTGCCGGACGATCACCTCGATGTGCTTGTCGTTGATGCCGACGCCCTGGAGGCGATAGACCTCCTGGATTTCGTTCACCAGATAAGCCGCCAGCTCCTCGACGCCCTTGATCGCCAGGATGTCGTGCGGGGCCGGGTTGCCGTCGAGGATGTAGTCGCCCATCTCGACGACGTCGCCGTCCTGGAGATGGATGTGCTTGCCCTTCGGGATCAGGTACTCGAGCCCTTCGGAGCCGTCATGCGGCGTCAGCGTGACGCGACGCTTGTTCTTGTAGTCCTTGCCGAAGCCGATGACGCCGGCCTTCTCGGCGATGATCGCCGCATCCTTCGGACGACGCGCCTCGAACAGCTCCGCCACCCGCGGCAGACCGCCGGTGATGTCGCGGGTCTTGGCCGAGTCGGTCGAGACACGGGCGAGCACGTCGCCGGCCTTGATCGAGGAGCCCGGCTCCACCGAGATGATGCCGTCGACGGGCAGGATGTAGC
>JAEXUU010000069.1 GCA_023452965.1 Pseudomonadota bacterium
ACACCGAGATCCCGGGCTCGCCGACCTTCTATGTCGCGACCTTCGTGCTCGCGATGAACCGCGCCAAGTACGACGGGCTCGCTCCCGATCTGAAGGCGATCATCGACAAGAACGCCGGCGCCGCCGCAGCCGCCATGGCCGGCAAGGTCTGGGACGAGCAGGCCGTCGTCGTCGCCGAGATGGTGAAGAAGCGCGGCAACAACATCATCACGATCGACGAGGCCGAGGCGGCGCGCTGGCGCAAGACCACCGAACCGGTGATCGAGGGCTGGCTGAAGACCGCCAAGGACAAGGGCCTCGACGGCGAAAAACTGCTCGCCACCGCCCGCGCCGCGCTCGCCAAGCACCAGAACGCGGCCTGAACCGACGGATGGCGGACGAGCTGGGCGATAGGCCGCCATCGCGGATCGACGCGGTGGCGGAGGCGGTGGCGCTCATCGGTGGGGCGCTGCTGGTCGCGCTCGCGACCATGGTCGTGGTCAGCGTAACCTTGCGCAGCGATCTCGTCGGCGGGGCCGGCGTCCCCGGCGATTTCGAGCTGGTGCAGATGGCGACGGCGGTCGCCGCCTTCTGCTTCCTGCCGCTATGCCAGCTCAAACGCGGCAACATCTTCGTCGACACCTTCACGCTGAAGTTGCCGCAACGCTGGCGCGACGGGCTCGATGCGCTCTGGGACGTGGTCTACGGGCTCGCCATGGTGCTGATCGCCTGGCGGCTCGGCGTCGGTGCACGCTCCGCCTTCGCCAGCGGCGAGAACACCATGGTGCTGCAGCTGCCGAGCTATCTGCCGATCGCGGTCTGCGCCGTGCTCGCGGGCTTTGTCGCGGTGGCCGCCTTCGTCAGTGCGAGCCGGCTCCTGAGGCAGCCACGATGAGCGGCTTCTCCCTCGCCCTCACCGGCTTCGGCGTGATGCTGGCGCTGATGGCGCTGCGCCTGCCGATCGGGCTCGCCATGCTGGTGGTCGGTAGCGCCGGCTATGTCCAGCTCAACGGGCTCGAGCCGTTCCTGAACTATATCCGCACGACGCCCTACCAGATCTTCGCCAATTACACGCTGTCGGTGATCCCGCTCTTCGTGCTGATGGGCGCCTTCGCCGAGCGCTCGGGGCTGGCCGGCGACCTGTTCAAGGCGGCCTCGGCCTTCATCGGGCATCGCCGCGGGGGCCTCGGCATGGCGATGATCGGCGCCTGCACCGGCTTCGGCGCGATCTGCGGCTCCTCGGTCGCGACCACCGCGACCTTCGCCCGTGCGGCGCTGCCGCAACTGCGCGGCTATCGCTACGATCCCGGCTTTGCCTGCGGCGTCACCGCGGTCGGCGGCACATTGGGCATTTTGATCCCGCCCTCGGTCATCCTCGTCGTCTATGCGATCTCGACCGAGCAGAACATCGCCAAGCTTTTCCAGGCGGCGCTGATACCCGGGCTCATGGCGACGGCGTTCTACTGCCTGACCATCTGGATCATGACGCGGCGTGATGGCACGCTCGGCCCGGCGCATGAGCGCACGCCCTGGCGCGAACGCTGGCCGCTGCTTGTCGGCGTCATCCCGGCGCTGACGGTCGCGGTGATTGTGGTCGGCGGCATCTATGGCGGCGTCTTCACCCCGACCGAGGGCGCCTCGGTCGGTGCCTTCATCATGCTGGC
Source organism: Pseudomonadota bacterium (assembly GCA_023452965.1). Next base: position 1,644 of record JAEXUU010000069.1, read on the forward strand.
GATCGGCCTGTTCCGCCGCACGCTCGGCCTCGAGGGCATCAAGCAGGCGATCATCCAGACCGCCGAGACCTCGGCGATGATCTTCGCGATCCTGCTCGGCGCCGAGGTCTTCAACGCCTTCCTTGCCCTGACGCAGGTGCCGACGGCAGCGGCCGAGATGATCGCGGCCTCGGGCTGGCAGCCCTATACGGTGCTGGTCGGGCTCTTGCTGTTCTACATCGTGCTCGGCGGCGTCATGGACGAGCTCGCCATGATCCTGCTCACGCTGCCGGTGTTCTTTCCGATCGTCACGGCGCTTGATTTCGGCATGCCGACCGACGACATCGCGATCTGGTTCGGCATCCTCGTCCTGATCGTCGTCGGCATCGGCATGACCTGCCCGCCGATCGGCCTCAACGTCTTCGTCGTCGCTTCGCTGGCGCGCGACGTGCCGATCACCCGAATCTATCGCGGCGTCTTACCCTTTGTCGCTTCCGACATTATTCGCCTTGGCATCTGCGTGGCATTTCCGGCCCTGAGCCTCTATCTGGTGAAGCTCCTGAACTAGGTTGCCGGAGCGACGGGCATGATCGTGAACGACCTCGACATCGACGACATCAAGGCGGGGCTCGCCGCGGATTCGATCCTGATCGTCGATGTGCGCGAGCCGCACGAATTCGCGGCCGGCCATATTCCGGGCTCGGTGTCGCGCCCGCTCTCGCAGTTCAACCCGGCCGACCTGCCCAACGAGCCCGGCAAGCGCCTGGTTCTCTCCTGCGCGGCCGGGGTGCGCTCGCTGCGCGCCATGGAGTTCGCCCAATCGGCTGGCCTCGACGTCGACAGCCATTATATTGGCGGCTTCAAGGACTGGGTCATGCATGGCGAGCCGGTCGAGCGCTGAGCCGCCCTCTGGACCAGAGTGAGTTCAATCTCCGCCGGCTGCGATGCCGGCCGGCACGATCAGGAACGCAGAATGCCGCCTAAAGCCTACCTTCGCTCCGCTGCCCTGGCGCTCGCGCTGATGACGCCCGGGGTGATGGCCCTTGCCCCCGCATCCGCCCTGGCCCAGGGCGCCGCCGCTCCGGCCGCGACCCCGGCGGGTGATGCCGGTCTCCAGGCCGCGATCTCGAAATCCAATGCCTATACGGCCCTGATGAACCGGACGCTGCGCGCCAACCAGTCCTGGGAGCGCTATGCGAGCTGGGTCGACATGAAGAAGGGGCCGACCGGCAAGGAACGCTACATCTCCTACGGGCTCTACAGCCTCTACGACGTCAACAGCGAGATCGCCGCCGCCGAGCAGGCGACGGTGCGCGAGCCGGCGCTGCCCGAGATCGACCAGACGATCCGGCGCTATATCGCGGCCTACCAGGCGCTGGCGCCGCTGATCACCCGGGCCGAGCGCTATTACGAACGCAAGGACTAGCGCGACGACGGCGCGGCGGAAGGCCGCAAGCTGCACGAGCAGATGGTTCCCGCGGCCAAGGCCTTCCTGCAGGAGCGGGCAACGCTCGATGCGCAGATGCGCGTCTTCAAGCGCGATCTCGACGCCAAGGAACTGGCGGCGGTCGAGGCGCGCGAAGGCAAGTCGGCGCGCTGGCAGGTGCGCAACATCATGATCAACGCCCGCGCCATCGTCGACCTGATGCCGAGCAACGAAAGCCCGATCGTCGATCTCAAGGCGTTCGACGTGGCGGTCGCCGGCTATGCGGCGGCGGTGCGCGAGATGGACGATTTCAAGGAGCGCGAGCCCAAGGGCGTGCCCTTCATCGAATCGCAGGCGAGCTCCTGGCTTGGCAAGGTCAGGGACTTCCGCGAGAAGCTCGGCAAGTCCAAGGGCGACGTCCGCAAGGGCGCGGCCAATGACGCCAACTGGCTGATCACCAACTATAATACGATGGTTTCGCTCGCCGACACCGCAGTGCGGATGGCACGCTGACAAAGCGGGGCCGGTCTTCCCCGCAAGGGCGCGACCGGACTGCGCTGCGTGCAATGCGGAAGGCCTCTGGCCGGGGGCTGACTGCAAGCCGGCCCTGTTCCAGACTCGACTTCGAACAATTCCGAGGACACCGCCATGCGACCCATGAAGTTCGGAGTAGGCCAGCCGGTGCGGCGGGTCGAGGATCAGCGCCTGACCACCGGCACGGGCCGCTATACCGACGACACCGCGATCGAAGGCGCGCTGCACGCCTATGTGCTGCGCTCCCAGCACGCGCATGCGCGCTTCAGGATCGTCGACAAGCAGGCGGCGCTGAAGCTCAAGGGCGTCAAGCTGATCCTGACCGGCGAGGACGTCGCCCATCTCGGCGACATCCCCTGCAAGGGACTGATCAAGGAAGTCTCGGGCGAGGACGTGCAGCCCAACCCGGTGCCGGTTCTGCCGGTCGACACGGTGCGCCATGTTGGCGAAGCCATCGCCTTCGTCGTTGCCGATACGCTCGACCAGGCGCGGAATGCTGCCGAGGCGATCGAGATCGCGTTCGAGACGCTGGCCTCGACCACCGGCATCGCCGCATCGCTGGAGCCGGATGCGCCGCAGGTCTGGCCGGGCCGCGCCGGCAATGTCGCCTTCGAGGCCGAGCAGGGTGACCGGGAGAAGACCGAGAAGGCCTTCGCCAAGGCCGACCGCACCGTCTCGGTGACGATCGTCAACAACCGGCTCGCCTCCAACTACATGGAGACGCGCGCCTGCATCGCCGAATACGACAAGGCGACGAAGCGCTGGACGCTGACGCTCGGCAGCCAGGGCAGCCACGGCACGCGCGAGATCCTCGCGGACTACATCCTCAAGGTGCCCCAGTCCCGCATCCGGGTGATCACCCCCGATGTCGGCGGCGGCTTCGGCACCAAGATCTTCATGTACCGCGAATACCCGCTGACCATGGTCGCGGCCGAGAAGCTGAAGCGGCCGGTGCGCTGGGTCGCCGACCGCACCGAGCATTTCCTCGCCGACACCCATGGCCGCGCCAATCTGACAACGGCGACGATGGCGCTCGACAAGCGCGGCAAGTTCATCGGCCTCAAGGTCGATCTCGCCGCCGAGATGGGCGCCTATCTCTCGCAGTATGGGCCCTTTATCCCCTGGGTCGGCACGACGATGACGCCGGGCTGCTACAACATTCCCGCCGTGCATGTCCGCTTCCGCGGCGTCTTCACCAACACGACGCCGGTCGACGCCTATCGCGGCGCCGGGCGGCCGGAGGCGGCCTATCTGATCGAGCGGCTGGTCGACGCGATCGCCCGCGAGACCGGCAAGACGCCGGACGCGGTGCGGGCGCTCAATTTCGTCAAGCCGAGCGAGATGCCGCACAGGACCCAGACCGGCCCGGTCTATGATTCAGGCGAGTTCGAAGGCCATATGCGCCGCGCCATGGACGTGGCGGACTGGAAGGGCTTCAAGAGCCGCCTGAAGGCCTCCCAGAAGGCCGGCAAGATCCGCGGCATCGGGCTCGCCTGCTACATCGAGGCCTGCGGCGGCGGCGGGCCGGAAAGCTCGACCGTGATCCTGGAGAAGGACGGCACCGTCACCGTGCTGATCGGCACCCAGTCGAACGGCCAGGGCCACGAGACCGCCTATTCGCAGCTCGTCGCCCAGCATCTCGACATTCCGATGGACCGCATCCGCGTCATCCAGGGCGACACCGACCGGGTCGCGACCGGCGCGGGAACGGGCGGCTCGCGCTCGATCCCGGTCGGCGGTGCAGCGCTCAACGCGGCGACGGGCATGCTCGCCGACAATCTCAAGAATCTCGCCTCCGAGGCGCTGGAGACCAGCACCGGCGATCTCGAGATCGTCGACGGCGCCGTGCGCATCGTCGGCACCGACAAGAAGCTCGACCTCAAGGCTATCGCCAACCTGCCCGGCGCCAAGGCGGATCTGCTCAGCGTCAACCAGAGCTGGACGCCGCCTGAGGCGACCTATCCGAACGGCACCCATGTGGTCGAGCTCGAGGTCGACCCGGCGACCGGCGGAACCGAGATCGTGAACTATGTCGTGGTCGACGATTTCGGCGTGACTCTGAACCCGGTCATGCTGCAGGGCCAGGTCCATGGCGGCGCGGCCCAGGGCATCGGCCAGGCGCTGATGGAGGAGATCCGCTTCGACTCGTCCGGCCAGATGCTGACCGCCACCTTCATGGACTACGCCTTGCCGCGCGCCATCGACATCCCGAACTTCCATTTCGAGACGCGCAACGTGCCCTGCGTTACCAACGCCCTCGGCGTGAAGGGGGCGGGCGAGGCCGGTGCGATCGGCGCCTGCCCGGCGGTGATGAACGCCATGGTCGATGCGCTGAACCGGGCCGCCGGCATCAAGGCGATCGACATGCCGGCGACGCCGGTCAAGGTGTTCGGGGCGCTGCGGGCGGTCGGCTACAGATCGTGATGCAAGATCCGATTTGCATCAGTGCAAACGACTTCACAAAAAAGGGACTTGGCGTCGTCATGATCATCGGTTGATCTGGAAGCGTTCCAAACAGCGCCGGTCCCGGCGCCAGCCTTCCAGAGGATATCGCGTATGATCCGTACCGCTCTCGTCGCCCTTGGCCTCGCCATCGGCGTCTCTGCCGTCGTCGCTCAGTCGAACCCGATCGCAGAGCGCAAGGACGCGATGAAGAGCGTCGGCGCCGCGACCCGCGAAGGTGCGGCCATCGCCAAGGGCGAGGCGCCGTTCGATGCCGCCAAGGTGCAGGGCATCTTCAAGGTCTACAGCGACGCGGCCAAGAAGGTCCCGGCCCTGTTCCCGGACAGCTCCAAGACCGGCGGCGAGACCACGGCCGCCCCCAAGGTCTGGGAAGACCAGGCCGGCCTCAAGACCGCCTTCGCCAAGTTCGAAGCCGATGCGGCCAAGGG
>JAEXUU010000215.1 GCA_023452965.1 Pseudomonadota bacterium
CTCCCAAGCCCGGCGCAGCGCGGCCCGCTTCCAGCTCTCGGGAACGTTCTGCTTCAGCCAGTGCGCGAGGTCGAAATCCTTGTCGACGAGATCGAGCGAGGGCGGCTCGACCATTTCGGGCTCAGGCTCCGGCGGCAAGGCGAGTTCCGGTGCGGAACTCGGCACCGGCAGGGGTGCAGCGGGCGGCGCGGCCTGCTCAGCGGCGGCTGCGCGCTTGCGGCGCGACCAGCGGCCGAGGAAGCCGTCGTCCCCATCACCCTCGCCGCGGGCGACCATCAGCCCTCTCCGCGCTCGAGGCGGGGACGCGGCCGGGGAGCGCCACCCTTGCGCGGATCGTGCTCGGAGCGCTTGCGCTTGACGAATTCGCGCTCGACATGGTGCTCCTCGAAGAAGGCCAGCACCAGCCGCGCGACCGCGGCCGGCATCGGCACCGCCTCGACGACATCGTCGACATTCTCGCAGAAGACCTCGCCTTCGAACGGGTCGGCGGTGACGCCGACCATTTCGAGCGCGGGCCCGATCCCGGTCGGCCGGACCGCGACCCAGAGCTTGGCTTGTCCGCTCTCGAAGTTCTCGCGGAAATGCGCGGTGTCGACCGAATGCAGCGTCAAGGTCGCCGGGCCGAGATAGAATTGCTGGCGCTCCGGCGTGCCGGTGAGCTTCGACCAGGGCGCAAGATCGGGCGGCTCCGGCAGCACCGCGATCGGCGCCCAGGCATGGTCGGCCCAGGGCGAGTCGATGGTGCGGCGTTCCACCACGATGCCGACCTCATGATAGAGCTGGGTCATCGCAGCCTCCTCAGTTCGCCATCTCGTGCTCGGCCAGGGGCAGGCCGACGACGAGGTTCTGCGGCTTCAGGCGCAGGACCTTGTCCTGTCCCATCGCCGCTAGCAGATAGACCGGCCGCCCCTTCGCCGCCGGCACGACCGGCACCTCGGGCGGCAGGTCGAGCCGGTAGAGCGCGATCAGCCGCGAAGCGGCTTCCGGCTCCAGGCTCTCGCCGCGCCAGAGTGCATTGCCGACGGCGGTCGCCTGCGCATCGAGCCCGACGAACCAGCGCCAGTCGGCATCCTTGACGCTCTCGACCGCCTCGATCGCGACGTCGAAGCCGTGGATCTGGCGAATCCAGTGACGCACGGCCTGGCCGAGCGCCGCACGTCCCGAAGGCTTGCCGCCGAGATCGAGCACCATGTCGAAGGCGTCCGAGCGCTGCCAATACTGCGCCGAATTGGCGCTCTTGAGGAGATCGAGCGCGGTCGCAGCCGGCCCGCCCAGCATGGCGAGCAGCGGCGAAGCGTGTCGGTCCGCCTCATGGCCCTCGATCATCTCGGCATCGGCCAGCAGGATGGTGTTCTCGTGGAAGGTGACGCGCTGCGGCCGGAACAGGCATTCGGCGGCGCGGACAACGAAAGGATCGTCCTCTTCGTCGAGCGCCGCGCGCAGGATGACGTGCACGAGCTGGTCGAGGAACAGCGGCGGCACGCCGGAGACACCCTTTCGGATGATGCCGGCATAGGCGGCTTCCAGCGTCGGCGCCGCCAGCAGCCCGTCGCGCCAGCCGAGCAGGAAGCGCCAGTTCTCGCGCGCATCGGCATCGGCGAGCGCCGCGATCTCGCGCTCGCCGACATCCGCCTGTGGCGACGCCATCAGCCTGGCATGCAGTGCTCGCTCGGCGTCGCAAGCTTCTTCCGGCGGCAGCACTTCCGGCCGCGCCAGATAGGCTTTCAGGAAATCATCGGTGACCACGAGGCCGCCGCCCGGCTCACGATCGAGCAGGAGATGGCCGGAGCTCGCCCAAAAATGCGTCATGGCGCGTTCCCCTTGCCGAGATTCATCAGATCGACCCGCTCGACGACCTCGTCCTCGCCCTCCACCTCGACGAATTCGAAGGCCCGGAAGGCGTCCTTCGGCCGGTCGTCGCGCGACAGCAGGACCCGGAAGCGCTCGCGGATCTCGCCATCCTCCAGCGTCCGATGCAAAGCGAGCAGGGTCTGGGCGGGATGGTCGCAGAGCGAGGCGGCGAAAGCCAGTTCCTCGGCGGCGGCGGCGCGTGCGGCCTCGAGGTTCGGCGCGCCGAGCTTCTCGACGAAGCGCCCGGCGAGCAGCGCCAAGGCCTGCTCATATTCCTCCGCCGTCGCTTCCGTCACGACCGCGAGCGTGCTCCAGCCGAAGCTGTCGATCCCGAGGAAGCCGGAACGGAAGGCGGCCCGTCCCTTGGCATCGAGTTCGGCGACGCGCTGCGGATCGAACAGGAAGGAACCGCTGACCAGCCATTCGCCGGGCTCGGCCGCGTGGCGGAAGACGAAGCCGTCGGACGGGTCGAGCCGGATCGCTCGCGGCAGCTTGAGGGACGTCATGGCGCGCCCCCTCGGCAACGGCCGTCATTGCGAGCGAAGCGAAGCAATCCAGGAAGGAATAGAGCTCTGCCGCCCTTGGATTGCTTCGTCGCTTCGTTCCTCGCAATGACGATCGCGCTCACAGCTTCGGCCCGCCACTCTCGCGATCGAGCCAATCGACCTTGGCCAGCGCCTCGACGAGGCCTTTCCGCTCGACGCCGTGCTGCGAGGTCGCGACCAGATCGCCATTGGGCTCGATGCCATGGCGGACGCCCGTCACCTTCTCCAGCCGGTCGAGCCAGCGCCTCGCCGCCGGCTTGGCCCCCTCCTCCTGCCAGCGGCTGACGCCGAGCATGAGATGGCGGGCGAAGGCCTCGATCAGGTCGACCGCATCGACCTCCTCGAAGCCCTCCTCGGCCATGCCGACGCCGGTCTGGCCGGGCTGGAAGGGCGACATGGTAGTGGCGCGGACCATGGCGCCGAAGACAAGCCAGTCCGGCACCTGGTTCTCGGGGCAATCCGCCGGCCAGGCCAGGCGGCCGCCGCCGATCAGGCCGAGATCATAGGTCAGGGCATCGGGCCAGCGGAACAGCAGCGGGCGTTCCGGCGGCGAATGGATCGCGAGCGCGTCGGCCAGCGCATTCATCGCGAGGTAATGGGCGAGCCGTGCCTCGGCGAGAATCGCGTCCGGCTCCAGCACGACCGCGAATTCGACGATGTCGAAACGTCGCACCCAGACCAAGGTCGCAGCGCCGGCCTCGGCGGCAATCGTCCTTGCATGCTCGAAGGCGTCGCCGGATTCACGCAGCGTTACCAGCGAAAACCCCGGCGGCAACACCGGTTCGCGCCTGAGATCGTCCGACCTAGCCACCCCTGCCGCCATCTCTCCCGCATCCCTGCGACCCGTGCGAAGCGGACTTGCTTCTTTGGAGTCGTTCCAATTCCATATAAGCATGGATTATCGCAAGGGCGACGAAAGACGCGCTCGCCAGCTTTCGAGGAATACGGCCCCGATGACCGAAGTCGCACGCACGCTGATGGTCTGCTCGTGCGAGGACACGATGCCGCTCGACGGCGCCGCCCTGCAGCGCGGCTGCAAGGGCGCCGGCATCAGCCAGCACCGCCATCTTTGCCGCAGCCAGATCGAACGCTTCCAGGAGATGCTCGCCAAGAGCGAGGCGATCACCGTCGCCTGTACCCAGGAAGCGCCGTTGTTCGAGGAAGTGGCGGCCGATCTCGACTACGCCGGCGACCTCGTCTTCGCCAATATCCGGGAAGCCGCGGGCTGGTCGCGGGAGGCGAAATCCGCCGGCCCGAAAATGGCGGCGCTGCTCGCCGCCGCGAGCGAGCCGCTACCGCCTGCCACATTCACCACCCTCGCTAGCAAGGG
>JAEXUU010000264.1 GCA_023452965.1 Pseudomonadota bacterium
CTGCAGATTGAGGCCGTGGTGGACCCGGCGCAGGAACTTGCCGAGCTGCCATTGCTCCTGCTGGTCGCCGCCGGGCGTGCCGAAGGCGAGGCGCGGCTCGCCGTTCTCGAAGGCGAGACTCGGCGTCAGCGTGGTGCGCGGTCGCTTGCCCGGCGCCAGCGAGGAGGGCAGCCCCTCCAGGAGATAGAAGGACTGCGCCCGCGAGTTCAGCGGGAAGCCGAGCTCGGGAATGACCGGCGAGGATTGCAGCCAACCGCCCGAAGGCGTCGCGGCGATCAGGTTCCCCCAGCGGTCGATCACGTCGATATGCACGGTGTCGCCGCGGCGCGAGGCGGCGACCATCGAGGCCAGGGTCGGCTCGCCGACGGTCGCGCCGGCGGCACCACCGTTCTGCTCGGCAATGCGCAGGCTGCCGAGCATCTGCTCGACCTGGCGCTCATAGCCCGCGATCATGCCGGGGCGCAGCTCATGCGAGGCCCGCTCGCCGATCAGCGCGCGGCGTCCGGCGGCGTAGTCGTCCGAGAGCAGCGTCGCCAGCGGCACTTTCACGAAATCGGGGTCGCCGTAATAGGCCTCGCGGGCGGCGAAGGCGAGCTTCATCGCCTCGACGACATGGTGGACATAATCCGGGCTCGCCGGGCCCATGCCGGCGAGGTCGATGCCCTCCAGGATCTTGAGCGTCTGCAGGAACACCGGCCCCTGGCCCCAGGGCCTGGTCTTGAAGACCTCCCAGCCATGATAGGTCGCACTCGCCGGCGCCTCGTAGCGCGGCTGCCAGCGCGCCATGTCGTCGGCGGTCAGTAGGCCCTTATGGCGCCGGCCCGAGGAATCGAGAACGGCCTCGCCGCGGCAGAAGGCATCCATCGCCTCGGCGACGAAGCCCTTGTACCAGGCGTGATGGGCGGCCTGGATCTGCTCCTGCCGGTCGCTGCCGGCGGCTTCCGCCTCGGCGAGGATGCGCTTGTAGGTCGCGGCCGCCGCCGGATTGCGGAAGAGCTCGCGGCCTTCGGGCACATTGCCGCCCGGCAGGTAGACCGCTCCCGATGTCGGCCAGTCGCCGCCGAACAGCTCGGTCAGCCCGGCGATGGTGTCTGAGACGCGCGGCAGCATCGGGTGGCCGTTCTCGAAATAGCCGATCGCCGGCTCCAGCACCTCGCGTAGCGAAAGCCGGCCATGGTCGCGCAGCAGCGCCATCCAGCCGCCGAATGCTCCGGGCACGACCGTGGCGAGCAGGCCGTCACCCGGGATCATGTCGAGCCCGAGCGTCTTGTAGGCCTGGATCGTCGCCGCCTGTGGCGCCGTGCCCTGCGCACACAGCACCTCGACCTTCTTGGCTTCGGCCGAATAGAACACCGCCGGCATGTCGCCGCCGGGGCCAACGAGATGCGGCTCGACCACCTGCAGCACGAAGGCAGCGGCGGCGCAGGCGTCGAAGGCGTTGCCGCCCTTCTCCAGCATCGCCATGCCCGAGGCGGTGGCGAGCCAGTGCGTCGAGGTGACGACGCCGAAAGTGCCGAGGATTTCGGGGCGGGTGGTGAACATGGGGCTGTCCAATGTTTGTCAGGAGGAACCGTTGAGGTGGGAAATTGACCGTGTTCCTGATCTCAGCCCTCATCCTGAGGAGCGCCGGAGGCGCGTCTCGAAGGATGGTCCAGAGGCTTCGGGAACCGCGCGGTAAGCTTCATGTCTTGCGCCTTGCCAATTCGGGCAGGGCTTCCCAGTTCCCGTCGATGATCGCCTGCTTCTTGCGACGCGACCAACCCTTGATCTGCCGCTCCATCGAGATCGCGTCGGTAATGCTCGGAAAGTGCTCGGCGAAGGCCAGTGTCACGGGGCGCCGCCTGAACGTGTAGCTTTCCGGAAAGACGCCGGCATTGTGCTGCCCAATGCGCGTCTCGACGCTGGCTCTCGTCGTTCCCGTATAGAAGCTGCCGTCGCTGCAGCGCACGATGTAGAGCCAGCAGCCATCATGCTCTCGCATTTCCAGCGATGCCCCTCTTGTGGCGAGTGCAGGTCTGCGCAGCAGCCCTCATCCTGAGGAACCGCGCAGCGGCGTCTCGAAGGATGGACCAAGAGGCTCTGGAACCATCTGGAGCATCCTTCGAGACGCCATTCCTAGCGGAATGGCTCCTCAGGATGAGGGCTGGAGAAGCGGGGCTCAATCAGCTCTCCTTCGGATCGAGCGCGTCGCGCAGCCCGTCGCCGAGGAGGTTGAAGCCGAGCACGGCGAGGAAGATCGCGGCGCCGGGGGCGACCGACATCCACGGCGCCTGCTCCATGAAGTTCTTGGCGACGTTGAGCATCTGCCCCCAGGATGGGGAAGGCGGCTGCTGGCCGAGGCCGAGGAAGGAAAGGGCGGCTTCGAGGATGATCGCCTGCGCCATGAACAGCGTCGACTGCACCACGATCGGCGGCAGCGTGTTCGGCGCGACATGGCGGAACAGGATGACGGAATCGCGCACGCCGACGGCGCGGGCGCCCTCGACGAAATCCTCAGTCTTGACGCTGATCACCTGGCCGCGGACCAGCCGGATGAAGATCGGCACCGCAGACAGGCCGATCGCGATCATCGCATTGGTCAGCGACGGGCCGAGCACTGCGGCGAAGGCGATGGCGAGGATCAGGAAGGGGCAGGCGAGCAGCGCCTCGGTGATGCGCGAGATCACCGCGTCGACCCAGCCGCCATACCAGCCGGCCGCGAGCCCGACCGGTACGCCGACGCCGAGCGCGATCAGCACCGAGACGATGCCGGCGAGCAGCGAGGCCTGCGCGCCGAAGAACAGGCGCGAAACCTGGTCGCGACCGAGCTCGTCCGTGCCGAACCAGTGCAGCGCCGAGGGCGGCTTGCGGATGGCGAGGAAGTTCGACTTCAGGGGGTCGGCGAGCGGCAACAATGGCGCGAGCAGCGCCATCAGCACGAAGACGAGCACGATGGTGCCGCCGATCAGCGCGGCCCGGTTGCGCCGGAGCTTGCGCCAGGCCCGGCGCAGCGGCGTTTCGGCGCCCGCGGAGCGGCCGGCGGCGCCGGCAGGAAGCGCAGCGTCCGCCATCAGGCCGTCCTCAGGCGCGGATTGACCAGGACATAGAGCACGTCGGCGACGAGGTTCATGAAGATGAAGCCGATGGCGGTGCACAGCACCACGCCCTGCACGACGCCGTAGTCGCGGTTGAAGACCGCATCGACGATCAGCTTGCCGAAGCCGGGAATGGTGAAGATCTGCTCGGTCAGCACGGCGCCGGCCAGCAATTCGCCGAACAGCAGCGTCGAGAGCGTGATGATCGGCACCAGCGCGTTGGCGAGGGCGTGCTTGTTGACG
>JAEXUU010000287.1 GCA_023452965.1 Pseudomonadota bacterium
GCCCGGTCGAGCGCGAGCGCTTCCTCGGCCTCGAACTGCGCGACGGCGCCCTCGCCGGCGTCAGCGGCGTCCTGAAGCCCACCGGTGCGCTCGTCGCGACCGGGGGAATGGACGGTCTCCGACGTCGCGCCGCCTGAAACCGGGGAACAGCACTCCTCGTCGACGGGCAGGCCATAGGCCTGCCCGTTTTCGTTTGCGCCGGCGCTCCCGGACGTTTCCGGGCCAGCTTCATCCGGCCGTCATCTCGATGGGCGAGCGTCCCGGCGCAAGCGTCCGGAAATCGCGGCCAAACACCTGCAAAGGCGAGGTTTTTGCCTCTCAGCATTGACGTGGGGGCCCCAACCCCATACGAGCCACGCTTCAGTTGAAAATCTAACCCAGGAGTTGAAAAGAATGATGGATTGGCCCGTACACGGCGAGATCACCGGCCCGATCGTGATGATCGGTTTCGGTTCGATCGGCCGCGGGACACTGCCGCTGATCGAGCGGCACCTTAAATTCGACAAGAGCCGGTTCGTGGTCATCGCGCCCGACGACGACAACCGGGCGCTTCTGGACGAACGCGGCATCCGCTTCATCCACGAAGCCGTGACGATCGACAACTACAAGTCCATGCTCGAGCCCCTGCTGACCGCGGGCGGCGGGCAAGGCTTTTGCGTCAACCTGTCCTGCGACACGGGTTCGCGCGACCTGATGGAATTCTGCTCCAGCCTCGGAGCCCTCTATATCGACACGGTCAACGAGCCCTGGCTCGGCTTCTATTTCGACCAGAGCAAGGGCCCGGCCGAGCGCTCGAACTACGCGCTGCGCGAAATGACGCTCGCCGCCAAGCGCGCCCGCGCGCCCGGCTCGACGACCGCGGTCTCCTGCTGCGGCGCCAATCCCGGCATGGCCTCATGGCTCGCCAAGAAGGCCCTGCTCAACCTCGCCGCCGATCTGCGCCTGAACGTGCCGGAGCCGAAGACCCGCGAGGAGTGGGCCGCGCTGATGCAGCATGCCGGCGTCAAGGGCATCCACATCGCCGAGCGCGACACGCAGCGCTCCCGCAACCCGAAGCCGCCGGGCGTCTTCGTCAACACCTGGTCGGTGGAAGGCTTCATCTCGGAAGCGGTGCAGCCCTCCGAACTGGGTTGGGGCACCCATGAACGCTGGATGCCGGACAACGCCTTCACCCATGAGACCGGATCGCAGGCCGCGATCTATCTGATGCAGGCCGGCGCCGAGACCAAGGTCAGGAGCTGGTGCCCGACGCCCGGCCCGCAATACGGCTTCCTCGTCACGCATAACGAGTCGATCTCGATCTCGGACTACTTCACCGTGCGCGACGACAGCGGCAAGGCGATCTACCGGCCGACCTGCCACTACGCCTATCACCCGGCCAACGACGCCGTGCTCTCGCTGCACGAGATGTTCGGCAATGCCGGCCGTCCGCAGACCGAGCACCACATCCTCGAGGAGAACGAGGTCGTCGACGGCATCGACGAGCTCGGCGTGCTGCTCTACGGCCACGCCAAGGGCGCCTACTGGTTCGGCTCGCAGCTCTCGTCCGAGGAGGCGCGCACCTTGGCCCCCTACCAGACTGCGACCGGTCTGCAGGTGACCTCGGCCGTGCTCGCCGGCATGGTCTGGGCGCTCGAGAACCCGAAGGCAGGAATCGTCGAGGTCGAGGAGATGGACGTCAATCGCTGCCTCGAGATCCAGCGGCCCTATCTCGGCCCGGTCGCCGGCTACTACACCGACTGGACCCCGCTCGACGGCCGCCCGGGCCTGTTCCCGGAGGACATCGACACGTCCGACCCCTGGCAGTTCCGCAACATCCTGGTGCGCTGACCAGCGACGCAAGCAAAAAGGCCCGCCTTCCGGCGGGCCTTTCTCATTCGGATGCCTGCACCCGCCGTCAGAAGCCGGGGGTCGAGAAGGTGTTGGCGAAGGGATTGCGGCCGCCGCCGATGCGGGGCGGCAAGGTGGCTTCGCCATAGAGCTCGCCAGCAGCCGAATAGACCGGGCTGGCGATGATGTTCTGGGTCGCGTAGCGGTTCATGCTGCCGACCGCGACGACGTTGCCGGCATCGAAATAGCTGCGCTTCTGCACGGTGATGCGCAGCGGCCGCCGCTCCTGCGCCTCGGCCAGCGAGACGGCGAAGGTCGTGGCGGCGAGCGAGATGGCGAGGCCGGCGGCTAGACGCGAGAACGAACGCATGGGAGGTCTCCTGAGGCGGCTGCCCCGCCGGGGCTGATGTCCAATCGGTGACGCAACGGTACAACGCCAGAGTTAATGTTTTTGTTGCGCCTTGCTAGGGGTGGACCGGGGTCACGACGCCGTTACCGCGCATTTCCCTGCTTGCCGGACGTCGTCTTCAGGGCGGGGGCCTTGCCATCGGCATCGAGCCCGGCGCCCTTGCGCCCAGCCGCCGCCTGACGCGGCACCGAGCAGCCCGGTCTGCGGTGCGGCTCGGCCTTCGCGAAGAGCGCCCGCAGCTCAGGATCATCACCGGCGCTGAGCAGCTCGATCCGATCGAGCATGCAGGCGAGCTGGGCCCGATCGGCCGGCTTGCCCTCGCCGCCGCACCACCAGCCCGAGAAGGAGAGATGCGCCGATCCGTCGAGATGGCGGAAGCCGATGCAGGCGCGTCCGGCACTGCCATCGTTCAAGCTGATATCGGCGGTCTCGACCATGCCGAACTTGGTCTCGACCGGGATCGTCGCGCCGCTGCGCCCGACAGAGAGCCCGCGTGCCGCGCTGTCGCGCACCAGGGCGATCACGAAGGGCTGCGACAGCCCGGCCGGCGCGGCCTGCGCCCCGCCCTCGCGGTTGGCCTGCAGCTTGAGCGCAAGGAACGGCTTGTCCTCGCCGAACTCGCCGAAGCTCAGCATGTCCTCGCGCCGCGTCCCGTCCTGGCTGCGCCGCGCCTCGTAGCCGGCGCGCTTGCCGAGCTCGGGCGTCTCCAGTCCGAAGAGCGCGACAGGCCGCGCGATGCTGATCCAGCCATCCTCGCCGAAGGCGGCCGGAACCGCCTGGATGCGCACGTCGCGGATCGCAGGCGCGGCCGGCGCCTCGACCGGTATGATCGTCGCCAGAGTCGGTAGATCGACCTCGCTCGGGCCGGAGGAGAGCCCTGCGACCAGGGTCGCCGTCAGTCCGATGCCGGTGGCCGCCGCGGACCGCGCCAGACCAGGCCGCGCGTCAGCCCGAAGCTTCCCGAGCGCAGCAGGCGCCCCAAGGCGCGCATGAAGGCCGAGAAGCCCGCTTCCAACCTGTCGGCGAGATCGATCAGCACGGTAACGGGATCGATGCGCCTTGACGGCGCCGTCCTCGCCTCGCCGGCCGGCGCCGGCCTGCCCAGGCGCGACGTGGCGGCCCGCAGCCATTCACGAATGGCGGTTATGAAGTCCCCTGACACGGCACGAACCCGACCAATTGCGGTCCCAGGCGGCGGCATGGCCACCCGCTTCCGCTCCTCACCCGCGGAAAGCTTCGACGAGCTGCGTCAGCGGCTCGTTACCGGCGGGGCGCGATCGCGAAACAGGGTCAACGCCGGGTAAGGAGGCAGGGTTAACGCCGCCCCGGCGGCCCTTCGCCGGCCGACGATTTGACTTTTTCCCGGCGGCGGTGTTTGGGAGGACCTGCTGGAAGCTGCTATCCTTCCGGCTTCGCGATGATGCTCAGCTTTGGGTTGGCTCTGTGACCTTCCGTCCGACGACGAAATTCACGACCAAAACGGCGACCGGGAAAACCCGGACGCTGCGCTGACGCTTCGCCTCGATTCCGGGTTCTCCCCCCCGGCCGGGGTCACCGGCCGGAACCGCGATCGAGATCGGCGGTGAAGGCTTCCCGGGGAGGCTGACCCGGTTTTCGCCAGAAGGAATTCCAGCATGAGCTTCAAGGTCGCGGTAGTCGGCGCCACGGGCAATGTGGGCCATGAGATGCTCGACATCCTGGCCGAGCGTGCCTTCCCCGTCAGCGAGGTGGTGGCGCTCGCCTCGCAACGCTCGGTCGGCACCGAGGTTTCCTTCGGCGACAAGACGCTGAAGGTTAAGGCCCTCGATCACTACGATTTCTCCGACACCGACATCTGCCTGATGTCCGCGGGCGGCGCCGTCTCGAAGGAATGGTCGCCCAAGATCGGCGCGCAGGGCGCCGTCGTCATCGACAACTCCTCGACCTGGCGCATGCATCCCGACGTGCCGCTGATCGTGCCCGAGGTGAACGCGGCCGCCGCCGCCGGCTTCGCCAAGATGAACATCATCGCCAACCCGAACTGCTCGACCGCGCAGCTCGTCGTGGCGCTGAAGCCGCTGCATGAGCGCTTCGGCATCAAGCGCGTCGTCGTCTCGACCTATCAGTCGGTTTCCGGCGCCGGCAAGGAGGCGATGGACGAGCTCTTCAACCAGACCCGCTCCGTCTTCTCGGCCGGCGAGGTCGCCTCCAAGAAGTTCCCCAAGCGCATCGCCTTCAACCTCATCCCGCAGATCGACGTCTTCATGGAGGACGGCTTCACCAAGGAAGAGTGGAAGATGATGGCGGAGACCAAGAAGATCCTTGATCCGAAGATCAAGCTGACCGCGACCTGCGTGCGCGTGCCGGTCTTCATCGCCCATTCCGAGAGCGTCAACATCGAGTGCGAGAAGCCGGTCACCGCCGAGGAAGCGCGCGAGATCCTGCGCACCGCTCCGGGCATCCTCGTCATCGACAAGCACGAGCCCGGTGGCTACATCACCCCGCATGAGGCGGCCGGCGAGGACGCGACCTATATCTCGCGCATTCGCGAGGACAACACGGTCGAGAACGGCCTCGCCTTCTGGTGCGTCTCCGACTATCTGCGCAAGGG
>JAEXUU010000357.1 GCA_023452965.1 Pseudomonadota bacterium
GCGCCGGCCAGCGCAGCACGATCGGGAAGGCGGAGAGATCGAACATCAGCGGGAACCTCGGATGGCAGGCGGCCGGCATGGCGGCCGCGCTCTGGCAGGACGCCGCTGAGACGACTCGCGACGCTGCCGCAAGCTTGGTTCGGCCGCAACAGCGGCGCAACCGTCATCACCGTGCAGAAATGCCAGCGCCTGCCGGCATGAACGAGAGCGCCAAGCCCCTGTGGCGCCTGCGAGCTTGGTAAAGGCCGAAAACCGCCGATTAACCAGTGCTTAACGCCAGCGCCAAACTTATACCGCCCGTGGCTTCCCGGCCGCAGCCGGTCAATAAACCGTTCATCCAACGCCTCGCATTTGATCGATATGCGTCGCGTTCATCTCGCCCTCCTCGCGCTTGGCGCCATCGGTGTCGGACTTGCCGGCTGCGGCAAGTTCCAGAAGCCCCAGCGCGCCGCCTGGCGGGACCAGGCGGAAGCCCAGTGCCTGGCCTCGCGCCAGGTGCAGTTCTCCTCCTATGTCAGCCTGCGCGAGAAGCCGATCGACGGGCCCGGCACCTGCGGCATGGAAAGGCCGCTCAAGGTCTCGGCCTTCAGCAATGGCGGCATCGGCCTGACCAGCAATGCGACGCTCGCCTGCCCGATCGTTGCGACCACCGACAAATGGCTGGCCGAGGTCGTGCAGCCGGCGGCCCAGAACGTGCTCGGCGCGCAGGTGATCGAGCTTCGGGCCGGCTCCTATTCCTGCCGCGCGATGAACAACGGCTCCGGCACGCGGCGGACCTCCGAACACGCCTTCGGCAACGCCGTCGACGTCTTCTCCTTCCGGCTGAACGACGGCCGCAACATCACCGTCAAGGATGGCTGGCGCGGCTCGCCCGAGGAGCAGGCCTTCCTGCGCGAGGTCTTCGTCGGCGCCTGCCAGATGTACTCGACCGTGCTCGGCCCAGGCGCCGATGCCTTCCATTACGATCATTTCCATATCGACCTGGCGCGCCACTCCAAGGGCCGGCAGATCTGCAAGCCGGCGATCAAGTACGAGCCGAACTACAACCTCCCGCCGCCCGACCCGGCGCGCAGCGTCGCGCTCGCGCCGGCTGCCCCGCAGCCACGCTATGAGGGCCTGCCGGCACAGCTGGCGACCCGGCCGGCTCCGGCGCCAGGCGGATTGCGCCCGCCGGGCGGCATCGGCCACGGCACCTATGCGATGGCCGGTCCGGGCCTCAGCGCGCCCCGCTACAATACGCCCCAGCCGCAGACCTATCGACCGGAGCCGACGCCGAGCGAACAACGCGGGCCGCTGATGCTGCCAGGCTCCGTGCCGCCAACTGAAGAGCTGATCCTTGGCGACGAGGAGGGCAATGGCATCCTCGACGAGATGCAGCAGGGCGAAGGCGAGGCGGGGATCACCCCACAGAACGACCCGTTCGCCTACCGCCCCGGCCAGCAAACCGGCTCGATCAGGCGCTAGCGTACCCAGGCCCGGACATGCAGGGCGTCAGCCCTGCGCGACCTCCTTCGCCGCCTCGTCGATCAACGCCGCGACCTCCACCGGCCGCGAGGCGAGCGAGGCGTGGCTGGCATCGAGCGTGAGGATCCGGCGCGGCTTCATCCGCTCGGCCATGCGCTTCTGATTGTCGGGATGGATCATCCGGTCCTGGCTGGAGAGCTGGTACCAGCTCGGCTTCTTCTTCCAGGCCGGTGCGGTGACGGCATCGCCGAAGGTGCTGGCCAGCGGCGCCTTCTGGCCGACCGCCATGACCAGTGCCTCGTCGGCCGAGAGGTCCGGACAGAAGCTCTCATGGTATTTGTCGAACTTGATCCAGAGATAGCCGTCGCTGTCCGGCGCCAGATTGGGGAAGGCGGCGGGCGGGAGCGCCTGGCTGATCCCGCCGGGGCTCTCGCCGGCATCGGGCGCGAAGGCCGCGATGTAGACGAGACCGGCGACATTGGGCAGGTCGCCTGCTTCGGTGATGACCGCGCCGCCATAGGAGTGGCCGACGAGCAGCACCGGCCCGGGCTGCTGCTTCACCATCTTGCGGGTCCGTTCGGCATCCTCGGCCAGCGAGGTCAGGGGCATCTCGACCGCCCGCAGATCGGCATAGCCCTTGCGGGAAAGCTCCAGGATGACCTTGCCCCAATGGGCCGCTCCGCCCCAGAACCCATGGACGAGGACGATCGTCGGCTTGACGCTCATTGCTTCCTCCCTCTCGCTGGCTGACGGCTCAGGCTAGGCGCAAACGCGGCCACTGGCCATGGGACGCAGCAAGGCGAGCGACGGCGTCCATACTTCCACGGCCGTGCGGGCGAGCTTGAAAGCAGAGCCTCCCGTGTGCCTCAGCGCGAGACCAGCACCTGCCGGCATTCCTGCGGCAGCGCGTCGAGCGACATGGGCGGCTTGGGTTTCGGCTTCGGGCCGGGCTTCGGCTTGGGCGGGTTGAAGATCGCCTGATGCTGGCGCTCGATCCAGCCGCTCAGCTCCTCGCCGCAGCCATCGCCGAAATTCGGCGGCTCCTGGCCAGAGCAGCCTTCGACACCCGGCGGGCAGCTCATCCTGATGTGGAAGTGGTAATTGTGCCCCCAGATCGGCCTGACTTTGTTAAGCCAGCTCCGGTCCGAACCGGCCTCGCGGCAGAGCGCGCCTTTCAGCGCCGGGTTGACGAAGATGCGCTCGACCCGCGGCTCGCTGGCGGCCGCCTTGATCAGCCTCGTATGCGCCGGCGTCCAGTTCTTCGGGTCGACATCGCGCCAGTCCGCACGGGCCATGTTGACCGCCGGCATATTCTCCAGATCGTCGGCATCGAGGCGCTTCCTCGGCATCGGCGTCAGCCAGATATCGGCATCGAGACCGATCTGATGCGAGGCATGGCCGGTCAGCATCGGCCCGCCGCGGGCCTGGGAGATGTCGCCGACCAGAAGCCCGGCCCAGCCGGTAACCTTCGGCACCTCGCGCGCGAATTTTTCGAGATAGTTGATCAGCTCCGGATGGCCCCAATTGCGATTGCGGGCCCGGCGCATCACCTGCCAGTTCTCGCCCTCGGGGACCAGAGCCTTGCCGCCGGCGAGGCAGCCGCGGGCATAGGAGCCGATGGCACGCGCCCTCATCGCCGCGGCAGGCGTCGTGACCTGGCCGAAATGGGCGCGCGCCGCATCCGGGAAGGCGGCGATATTGGCGGCACGGCGCCTGGCCTCGTCCTCGGCAGTGGACTGGGCGTGCGCGGCGCCAGCCATAAGAGCGACCGGCAGCAGAATCAGGAGGGCGAGACGACAGAAGCGTGACATCAGAGCAGACTCGCAAGCTCCGCCAGGAAAGGTCAAGCGCGCTACGAGCGAACGAGGGCAGCGAGACGGAAACGACCCGGCGCCCTGCCCCGGCAGCCGAAGACGGAACTTCCGCCGGCCGCCTGACGTTCTTCGGATGCGCTCCCGTCGATCGGCGACGGTGCCGCGCTGACCCGAAGGAGGCGCATCATGTCCACCGTCCTGATCATCGTGCTGCTGATCATCCTGCTCGGCGGCGGCGGCTATTACGGCCATCGCAGCTATGGTGGCGCCGGAGTTGGCGGTGTCGTCGGGCTGGTACTGGCGATCGTTCTCGTGCTCTGGCTGCTCGGGGCGCTCGGCGGCGCGCCGGTGCGCGTCTAGGCGTCAGCGAAGCCAAGGCTCGCGGAAGGCGCAGCTCTCCTTCCGCCGTTATGCCGGCGTAGAACTCAGTTGGCGAGCTGCCAGACCAGGATCGCAGCTGCGAGGTCCTCGAGCGCCGTCCCGACCGACTTGAACAGCGTGACGTCGTCACGCTCGGCATCGGTATCGTACTCGCCGCGGCAGAGCCCGGCCAGCGTGCCGGCCACCTTGCTCGCCTCATAGGTCCCGGCCTTGATCGCGACGGCGACATCGCCGCCCTCATGCAGGGCCGCTTCGGTATCGACGAAGACGTGGGCGCGCTGCAGCGCCTCGTCATCGGCCTCGCGCATCGACATGTTGAAGGCCCCGACCAGATCGAGATGGGCGGTGCGCTTCAACCAGCGTCCCTGGACGATCGGCTGGCGCGAGAGCGTGGCGCAGGAGATCAGGTCGGCCTGGCGCGCTTCCGCTTCGAGGTCCTCGGCGACCCGCGCCTCGATGCCGTCCGCAGCCAGCTCGGCGACGACCTCGGCGGCCGCCTCTGGACGACGGGCCCAGATCGCGACATCCTCGAAATGCCGGACGCTGCGATGCGCCTTGATCAGGAAGGGCGAGAGCGCACCGGCTCCGACCATCAGCATGCGCTTGCTGTCCGGCCGCTCGAGCATGCGCGAGGCGAGCGCCGAAGCCGCCGCCGTACGCCACAAGGTCAGCCGCGTGCCGTCGAGCGCCGCCAAAGGCTGCCCGGTCGCGCCGTCCATCAGGAGATAAGTGCCCATCACGCTGGGCACGCCCTTGGCCGCGTTGCCCGGATAGACCGTCGCGACCTTGGTGCCGACATAAGCCGGAACGACCTCCGGCCCGGTCCAGGCCGGCATCAACAGCAAGGTCCCGTCGGCATCGGGG
>JAEXUU010000358.1 GCA_023452965.1 Pseudomonadota bacterium
GGACAGGTCTTCCACGGCACGGTCAGCGGCATCGCCGGCGGCTCGGGCTCCGTCTTCACGCTGCTGCCGCCCGACAATGCGACCGGCAACTTCACCAAGATCGTCCAGCGCGTTCCGGTGCGGCTCGCGCTGGCGCCCGAGGCGGTCGCCCGTCACACGCTGCGGCCGGGCATGTCGGTGGTCGTCTCGATCGATCCGCGACCGCAGAGCCACTGACCCGAACAGCACACCAGCCCTCATCCTGAGGAGCCGTCCCGCAGGGGGCGGCGTCTCGCAGGATGATCCAGCGCCCCCTGGAGCCATCCTGCGAGACGAGGCCTGACGGCCGCTCCTCAGGATGAGGGCTGCGAAGAACCGAAGCCAGGGAGGCCATGATGGCCACCGCGACCCTTGCAGGCCCGGCCGGCGCTCCGCTGGCCTCCGACGCCATTCCGGCAAGGCGGATCTTCGCCTTCCTCGCCATGGTCTTCGGCATGTTCATGGCGATCCTGGACATCCAGATCGTCTCGGCCTCGCTCGCCGAGATCCAGGCCGGGCTCTCGGCCTCGGCCGACGAGATCGCCTGGGTCCAGACCGCCTATCTGATCGCGGAAGTGATCATGATCCCCCTGTCCGGCTATCTCAGCCGGGCGCTCTCGACGCGCGTCTTCTTCACCATCGCCGCCGCCGGCTTTACCGTCGCGAGCGTGCTCTGCGCGATGTCGTCCTCGATCAACGAGATGATCCTCTGGCGCGCCGTGCAGGGCTTCATCGGTGGCGGCATGATCCCCGGCGTCTTCGCCGCCGCCTTCACGATCTTCCCGGCCTCCAAGCGCCCGATCGTCTCGCCGCTGATCGGCCTGATCGCGACGCTCGCCCCGACCATCGGCCCGACCATCGGCGGCTATCTCAGCCATGCCTTCTCCTGGCACTGGCTCTTCCTGATCAATGTCGTGCCCGGCATCGGCGTCTCGATCGCCGCCTGGACGCTGATCGACTTCGACAAGCCCGACCATAGCCTGCTCAAGCGCTTCGACTGGCTCGGCCTCGCCAGCATGGCCGCCTTCCTCGGCAGCCTCGAATATGTGCTGGAGGAAGGCACGCGGCTCGACTGGTTCCAGAGCCATGAGATCGTGTTCTTCACGGGGCTGATGCTCGTCGGCTGCGTGCTGTTCTTTTGGCGGGCGCTGACCCGCGAGGACCCGCTGGTCGACCTCTATGCCTTCAGGAACCGCAACTTCGCCTTCGGCTCGCTGTTCTCCTTCACCATGGGCATCGGCCTCTATGGGCTGACCTATCTCTACCCGGTCTATCTCGGGCGCATCCGCGGCTATGACGCGCTGATGATCGGCGAGACCATGTTCGTCACCGGTCTCGCCATGTTCCTGACCGCGCCGATCGCCGGGCGCCTTTCGGCCAAGCTCGACCCGCGCATCATGATGATGATCGGCTTCGGCGGCTTCGCGCTCGGGACTTATCTCGCCTCCTTCGTCACCGCCGACTGGGATTTTCACGAACTCTTGATCCCGCAGATCCTGCGCGGCTGCTCGCTGATGCTCTGCATGGTGCCGATCAACAATCTCGCGCTCGGCACGCTGCCGCCGCAGCAGCTCAAGAACGCGTCGGGCCTCTACAACCTGACCCGGAATCTCGGCGGCGCCGTCGGCCTCGCCTTGATCAACACCTTCCTCAACAGCCGTACCGACCTGCACATCGTCCGGCTGCACGAGGCGGTTGCTGCGGGCCGGCAGGTGGCGGAGGAGAATCTCGCCATGCTCACCGAACGCTTCGCCGACTATGGCGACGCCGCCCAGTCGATGGCGCTCGCGCTGATGAACCAGCGCGCCCACAAGCAGGCGCTGGTGATGGCCTTCGGGGACATCTTCCTCGCCCTGACCTTCGTCTTCGCCACGCTCGTGGCGCTTGCCCTGTTCATGCGCAAGCCTTCCCAGGCCGCGCCCGCAGATGCCGGTCATTGATCTCGCCAGCGGCTCGGTCTGCGCCGTGGACAACCCCCTGATGCGACTTGCCGCAGGCCCTCCGGAATTGACACGCGAGCCGTACAAGGGCAAAAATGACAATGATATCAGTAGTTTAGATGAATTCTAAACTACGTGAAGCTGAGCTTACGAGTTTGGAAGGCGTTTCATGAGCATTCTGTCTCTGAAGGATGGCGCGACGGCGCGCAGTCAGGCGGACCAGATTCCGTGGCCCCAGAAGGCCCCGGCTGCCTGCCCGATCAGTGCCGTAAAAGCCCGCCTGCGCAGCGTCGGCCGGCGGCCGACCCGCCAGCGCATGGCTCTGGGCTGGCTGCTCTTCGCCAAGGGCGATCGCCATGTCAGCGCCGAGATGCTCTACGAGGAAGCGCTGCGCGCCCGCGAGCCGCTTTCGTTGGCGACCGTCTACAACACGCTGCGGCAATTCTCCGAAGCCGGCCTGCTGCGCCAGGTTTCGGTCTCCGGTCCGAAGACCTTCTTCGACACCAACGTCTCCGAGCACCACCACTTCTATCACGAGGATGACGAGACGGGGG
>JAEXUU010000361.1 GCA_023452965.1 Pseudomonadota bacterium
CCACCGGCGGCTCGATCGGTGCCGAGACGGCATTGAAGCTCAAGGATTGTCCGGCACTGGTCGAGCGCTGGGCCAAGGCTGCGCTCGCCGTGAAGAAGGACGCGATCATCCTCGTCCATGGCGGCCCTGTCGCCGAGCCCGCCGATGCTGACTTCATCATGAAGAACACGGTCAACTGCCACGGCTTCTACGGGGCGTCCTCGATGGAGCGCCTACCGGTCGAGGTGGCGATCCGCGACCAGACCCGCGCCTTCAAGCAGATCAGCCGCGCGGCGGCGACGGGAAAGCCGGCGCGCAAGGCCGGCAAGACGAAATGACCCGGACAAGGGCGGGAGGATGATGACATGACCGGGCAACTGATCGGATCGCTGATCCTCTGGCTGATCGTGGCGGTGATCGTCATCGCCATCGTCGTCTATCTGGTGAACTGGCTCTATCGCCGCTCCTCGAAGGAGGTCTCCTTCGTCCGCACCGGCCTGTTCGGCGAAAAGGTGGTGATCAATGGCGGCGCCTTCGTGCTGCCGATCATCCACGACGTCACGCCGGTCAACATGAACGTGCTGCAGCTAGCTGTGACGCGCGCCAACAACGACGCGCTGATCACCCGCGACCGGATGCGCGTCGATATCGATGCCGAGTTCTACGTGCGCGTTCGGCCGCAGCGGGAATCGGTCTCGGTCGCCGCCGCGACGCTCGGCCGGCGTACCCTGCAGCCGGACCAGCTCAATGCGCTGCTGTCCGGCAAGTTCATCTCGGCGCTGCGCACCGTCGCCTCCGAGATGACGATGGAGGAGATGCACGAGCAGCGCGGCACCTATGTCCAGCGCGTCAAGGACGCCGCCGCCGAGGCACTCGACCAGAACGGCCTCGTGCTGGAATCGGTCGCGCTGACCGATCTCGACCAGACCGATCTGCAGTTCTTCAACCCGTCGAACCGCTTCGACGCCGCCGGTCTGACGCGGATCATCGAGGAGATCGAGGACAAGCGGAAGCTGCGCAACGACATCGAGCAGGACTCGATGATCCGCATCCGCACCCGCAATCTCGAGGCGGAGCGCCAGGCGCTCGACATCGAGCGCGACAGCGAGGCGGCGCGGCTCGAACAGCAGCGCGAGATCGAGATCAAACGCGCCGTGCAGCGGGCCGAGGTGGCCCGCGAGCGGGCGGCGCGCGACACCGAGGCCGAGCAGGCGCTGATCTTCTCGCGCGAGGAGATCGAGAAGTCGCGCATCGCCAATGAGCGCGCGATCAGCGAGGCGCGCATCGCTTCCGAGCGTGAGATCCGCCAGCAGGAGATCGCGCGCACGCAGGCCGTCGAGGAGGCCGAGATCGCGGCGCGTGAGACGGTCGAGAAGGCGCGCATCGCCAACGAGCAGACGATCAACGCGGCCCGCATCACCTCCGAGCGCGAGATCCGTCAGAAGGAGATCGAGCGCGCCAAGGTGCTGGAGGCGGCCGAGATCGCCGCTCGCGAGACCACCGAGAAGGCCCGCATCCTGCAGGAGACGGCGGTGAATGCCGAGCGCATCGCCCGCGAGCAGGAGGTGCGCAACCGTGAGATCGAGCGCACGCGCGCCCTCGACCAGGAGGACATCGCGGCACGCGAGGCCGTCGAGACTGCGCGCATCGCCCAGGAGGAGCGCGTCCGAGCGCTCGGCATCGCCCGCAACCGGGCGCTCGACGAGGCCGAGATCGCGGCGCGCGAGGCCGTCGAGAAGGCCCGCATCGCGCAGGACAACGCCATCACGGCCGATCGCATCGCGCTCGAACAGCGCAAGAGCCTGCTCGAGATCGGGCGCACCGAGGCGATCGAGGCTGCCGAGATCGCCGCCCGCGAGAGCGTGGAGAAGGCGCGTATCGCGCAGGAGCGGACCGTCTCCGGCGAGCGCATCCGCCGCGACGAGGAGGTGCGCAGTCTCGAGATCCTCCGCAATCAGGCGATCGAAACCGCCGAGATTTCGGCTCGCGAGGCCACGGAGGCCGCGCGCATCGCCCAGGAGAAGGCCGTCGCCGCCGAGCGGATCGCCGCCGAGCTCGCAACGAAGGAACTGGAGATCAAGCGCAGTGCCGATCTCGACGCCGCCGAGCTGAAGCGGCGCGACTCGGTCGAGCGTCAGCGCATCGTCACGGAACTCGGGCTCGAGAAGGAGCGGATCGACTCTTCCAAGACCCGCGAGATGCTGCAGATCGCCCAGAAGAAGGCAGTCGAGGTCGCGGAGGAAGAGCGCGCCATCGCGGTTGCGGCCAAGAAGGTCGAGCGCACCGACGCCGACAAGACGCTGCGCCAGGCCGAGATCACGGCGCGCCAGCAGGTCGAGACCGTCGACATCACCCGCGAGCAGGCGCTGGAGGCGGCGCGGATCGAACGGCGACGGGCGCTGGAGCAGCTCGAGATCGCCCGGACCCAGGCCCTGCAGGAGGCGCAGATCGCCTCGAACGAAGAGGTCGAGCGGGCCCGCATCTCGTCCGATCGCGGGCTGGACGAGGCTCGCGTCGGCCGCCAGCGCGAACTGCGCAAGCTCGAGATCGAGCGCGAGCGCGAGGTCGAGAGCGCGGCGATGGACAAGGCGATCGCGCTCTACGCCAAGTCGCTGGAGGAATCCGCCGCCCAGGCCAATGCCGAGATCGCGCGGGGCAAGGCGGTCGAGGCCGAAGAGAAGGTCAAGACCATTCGCGAGAGCGAGGGGGCGAAGCGCCGCAAGACCGTCGAGGTCCTGCTCGCCGAGAAGGCGGCCGAGGAAGCCCGCATCGCCGCCGAGGCCGACAAGATCCGCAAGGCGGTCGATGCCGAGGCGCAGAAGCTGCTCTACGAGGCCGAGAACGTGCTCACCGACGGTGCCCGCTACGGGTTGTTCCGGCGTCGGCTGCTCGACCGGATCGAGGGCATCGTGCGCGAGAGCGTCAAGCCGATGGAGAAGATCGAGGGCATCCGCATCCTCCATGTCGACGGGCTCGCCGGCGGGGTGGGAGCGAGCGGGGCCGGCGGGGCGGCACGCTCTCCCACCGACGAGGTGATCGAATCCGCCCTGCGCTACCGGGTGCAGGCGCCGATGATCGACCAGGTGCTGAAGGAGATCGGCATCGAGGGCGGCAATCTCGCCAAGATGGGCGGGCTGATGCGCGAGGCGTCCGACATGCAGCGCGTCGCCAAGGAAGCGCAGCCGGCCAAGCCTAAAGGTGGCGGCTCCGGCGGAAGCAGCGGCGCCGACGGCGCGCCCGAGACGAAGGCTTGAGGACAAAGCATCATGGCCCGCGTCTACGTCTCCAGCGTCATCGCCGCCCCCGCCGCCAAGGTCTGGGCCCGCGTGCGCGATTTCAACGGCCTGCCGAACTGGCACCCGCGCATCGCGGAAAGCCGGATCGAGAACGGCGAGCCCGCCGACAAGGTCGGCTGCATCCGCGCCTTCAGCCTGCGCAGCGGCGACAGGCTGCGCGAGCAGCTTCTGGGCCTGTCGGATTACGACATGTTCTGCACCTATTCGATCCTCGACTCGCCGATGCCGCTGACCAACTATGTCGCGACGCTCAGGCTGACGCCGATCACCGATCAGGAACGCACCTTCATCGAGTGGTCCGCCGATTTCGACTGCGCGCCCGAGCGCGAGGCCGAGCTGGTCGAAGGGATCGGCACGAACGTCTTCCAAGGCGGGTTCGACGCGCTCAAGCGCGCATTCGGGGGATGAGGCCATGCCTCACGTCGTCCGCAGCACCATCATCGACGCGCCGGTGGACCGGCTCTGGGCGATCCTGCGCGATTTCAACGGCCATGATCGGTGGCACCCGATCGTCGCGCGAAGCGAGATCGAGCGCGGGCACCCTTCCGACAGGATCGGCTGCGTACGTCGCTTCTCCCTGCAGGACGGCAGCGAGCTGCGCGAGCAGCTCCTGACCCTCTCGGACCTCGAAATGACCTTCAGCTATTGCCTGCTCGACACCCCGATCCCGCTCTTCAACTACGTCGCCCATGTCCGGCTGCTGCCGGTCACGGACGGCAACCGGGCCTTCTGGCACTGGGAGAGCCGCTTCACCACGCCGCCCGGCCGAGAGGCCGAGCTCGCGCGGATCGTGGGCGACGAGGTCTACACCAATGGCATCGAGGCGGTGCGCCGCCTGCCCGAACTGGCCAGGGAGGGCGTCTGACATGCTCGGCGTGAGAAGCTGCGCGACGATCGCCGAGGCCGCCGGCATCCTCTCCGGGGATCGCCAAGCCGTGCTGCTCGGCGGCGGCACGCTGGTGATGCGCGACGTCAATGAAGGGCGCCTGACCGAAGGCACGCTGGTGCGCATCACGGACCCCGCATTCCGGCAGATGAGCACCGGAGGCCCGCGCATCGAGCTCGGCGCCGGCGTGACCATGGCCCAGGTACTGGCCAGTCGCGAGCTCGCCTTCCTGCACCCCGCCGCACGCGCCGTCGGCGGCCCGGCGATCCGCACCATGGCGACGGTCGGCGGCAACCTCTTCGCGGCCGCCCCCTATGGCGACTTCACGGTGGCGCTGCTGGCCCTCGACGCGCAGGTCGTGCTCCAGGCCGGCTACGGCACCGGGCGCGGGGTGCCGCTGGAAGAGTTCCTCGCCGGCCGCGACCGCGGCAGCGTCTCGGGACTGGTCGCCGGCGTGCAGTTCTCGCGGCCGGCCAATCAGGCTGAGTTCCACTTCCGCAAGATCAGCCGGGTCAAGCCGAAGGGCATTTCGGTGCTCTCCATCGCCGCCCATCTGCCTTTGCAAGGCGGGCGCGTCGCGCAGCCGCGCATCGCCTATGGCGCGATGGCGCCGACGCCGATCCGGGCGCGCGGGGTCGAGCGGGCGCTGGAGGGCAAGGCGCTCGACGCCGCCGCGATCCAGGCTGCCAGGCAGGCCGCGCTCGAAGGCTGCCGTCCCGCCACCGACGCCATCGCGAGCGAGTGGTACCGCCGCGAAGTGCTGCCCATCCATCTCGCCCGGCTGCTGGCCGGCGAGCCCCGCTGAGGAGGTCGCCATGGCCAAGATCCCGGTCCAGTTCCGGCTCAACGGCTCCGACCGTGCCGCCTTCGTCGATGCGCCGGAGACGCTGCTCAACACGCTCAGGCGCGGTCTCGGCGATTTCTCGCCGAAATATGGCTGCGGCCAGGGCACCTGCGGCGTCTGCTCCGTGCTCGTCGACGGCGAGCCGCAGCTTTCCTGCCTGACGCTCTCGGTCGCCTGCGAGGGGCGGCATGTCGAGACCGCCGCAGGGCTGGCCGACGGACCGAACCTGCATCCGTTGCAGGCCGCCTTCATGGACCATTTCGCCGCCCAGTGCGGCTTCTGCACGCCGGGCATGCTGACTGCGGCACGCGTCCTGCTCGCGAAGAATCCGAGCCCGAGCCGCGACGATGTGATCGAGGCGATCAGCGGCAATATCTGCCGCTGCACCGGCTA
>JAEXUU010000365.1 GCA_023452965.1 Pseudomonadota bacterium
GCTCGAAACCCTGCGCAAGCTCGGCTTCCGCCAGCCCTCCGTCGCGGCCGAGACGGTCCGCGGCTGGCATTTCGGCCGCCGTCCCGCGGTCACCAGCGCCCGCGCCCGCGAGGTCCTGACCGAGCTCACCCCCGCCTTGCTGGTCGCGCTCGGCCGGACCACCGATCCCGATGGCGCGCTCGCCCATCTCGACAACGCCTTCGTGCGCATGCCGGCGGCGGTCGAGCTTCTGACGCTGCTGCGTTCGCGCGAGGCGCTGCTCGGCATCTTCGCCGAGATTCTCGGCAGCGCGCCGCGCCTCGCCAAGGTCGCGGCACTCTACCCGCATGTGCTCGACGCCGTGATCGATCCCGCCTTCGGCGCGCCGAGCCATCGCCGGGAAACGGTGGCGGAGCGGGTGCGGGCGGTGGTCGGCACGCCGCCCAGCGTCGAGGAAGGGCTCGACCGGATGCGCGACGCCGCGCGCCAGGAGAATTTCCTGGTCGGTGCCCGCCTGCTCTCCGGGGTGATCACGGCCGAGCAGGCCGGACATGGCTATGCGGCGGTTGCCGAAGCCTGCCTGCGGACCGCCTTCGAGGACACGCGTGCCGCCTTCGTCGCCGAGCATGGCGTAATCCCCGGTGCGGAGGCCGTCGTGGTCGGGCTCGGCCGGCTCGGGGCAGGGGAGCTGACGCCGTCCTCCGACCTCGACCTGATGCTGCTCTATGACCGGCCGGAGCATGCCGAGCCGAGCGACGGGGCGCGCTCGCTCGACCCGGTAACCTGGCATGTCCGCTTCAGCCAGCGTCTGGTCGCGGCCCTGACCGTGCCGACACGCCGCGGCACGCTCTACCAGGTCGATCTGCGCCTGCGCCCCTCCGGCAACAAGAGCCCGGCGGCGACCCAGTTCGAGGGCTTCATCGCCTATCATCAGGGCGAGGCCGAGATCTGGGAGGAGATGGCGCTGACCCGCGCCCGCGTCGTGGCCGGTGATCCGGCGCTGGCGCAGCGGGCCGAAAGCGCGATCCGCGATATCCTGCTGCGTCGGCGCGATCCGGCCAAGGTCGCCGCAGCGGTCGCCGAGATGCGCACTTTGATCGCCAAGGAGAAGGGCGAGTCCGACCCCTGGGATCTGAAGCTCGCCGCCGGCGGCCTGACCGATCTCGACTTCCTCGCCCAGTTCCTGGTCCTCGCCCATGCCCATAAGCACTCTGAGCTGCTGGCCCAGACCACGGCGGGGGTGTTCCAGGCGGCGAAGGGCACCGGACTGATCGGCGAGGAGGATGCGCTGCGCCTCGCGGGCGCCTCGCGGCTGTTCGGCGACGTCCAGCTCTGGCAGCGCTTCACGGTGGAGGAGCGCTTCGATCCCAAGGCCGTGCCGGAGCGGGTGCTGCGCCGGATCGCGACGGCCGTCGGCCTGCCGGACGCGAAGGTGCTGAAGGCGGAGCTCGACGAGACGCGCGGGCGAGTGCGGGCGCTGTTTCGTCAGGTCCTGGGGGCGGCGAAGGGCTAGCGGCGCCGAAGCCGGCTGCCCTGCCGGCCCGTCGCGTCAGGCCGCGACGAGGTCCAGTTCTGGGCGGATTTCGTGCTTCAGCGGCAGGTGCACCATCACGATGGTGCCGGAGCCCATGACCGAGCGGATGCGCAGGCCGCCGCCATGCAGTTCGGCCAGCGAGCGGGCGATGGCCAGGCCCAGCCCAGAGCCCTTGTAGCTGCGTGCCAGCTCGCCCTCGACCTGCTCGAAGGGGCGGCCGATCCGGCCGATCTTCTCAGGCGGGATGCCGATCCCGGAATCCTCGACATAGATGTTGAGCGCGCCCGGCGCCGGCCGCACGCGGACGGCGATATTGCCGCCCTCGGGCGTGAATTTCACGGCATTGTCGAGCAGGTTGGAGAGGATCTGGAACAGCGCATGCGAGTCGGCTTCGAGGCGCAGGTCGTTCGCGACCTCGCAGGAGAAGGAGAGCTGCTTGCGGGCGATCGCTTCCTGATGGGTGCGCGCAGCCTCGGCGATGACCGGGTCGAGCGCCACTTCGGCCTTCTCCAGCGTGACCTTGCCGGCCTCGATCTTGGCCATGTTCAGGATGTCGTTGATCACGGCGAGCAGATAGCCGCCGCTGGAGCGGATGTCGCGGACATACTCGTCATAGCGCTCGGAGCCGAGGTCACCGAACAGGCGCGCTTCCATGATCTCGGAGAAGCCGATGATCGCGTTGAGCGGCGTGCGCAGCTCATGGCTCATATTGGCGAGGAATTCTGACTTGGCGCGGTTGGCGCTTTCGGCCGAGGCCTTCTGCTCGAGGTAGAGTTCGGCGAGTTCGGCGAGTTGCTGGGCCTGGGCTTCCAGCTTCTGGCGCGAGGCCTTGAGGTCGGTCACCGAGGTCAGCAGCTGATGCTCGGAGCGGGTCAGGCGCTCCTCCTGCTGCTTCAGCATGGTGATGTCGGTGCCGACCGAGACCGAGCCGCCATCCTTGGTGCGGCGGCCGTTGATCTGCAGCCAGCGCCCGTCCGAGAGCTTGGCCTCGTAGGAGTGGCTGCCCGAGGCGGCGCGCGAGGTGCGGATCGGCTCGCGGTCGATGCTCGGCTGGGCGCTGTGGCTCATGATCTGCTCATAGGCCGTGCCGGTCTTGACCAGCTCGGGCGAGAGCTTGTGCAGCTGCTGGTACTTGGC
>JAEXUU010000512.1 GCA_023452965.1 Pseudomonadota bacterium
GCCCCGGCCATTGGCAGCGACGAGGCCGAGCCGGTCGCCCGGGGCGATCGCGAGGCTGAGGTCGGAAAACAGCGGCGCGCCCAGCGTGACGCCGAGCTTCCTCAGATTGATCATGGTCATGGTTCAGGTCTCTGGACTGCCCGAGCCGTCATCCGGCGGGGCGCGCCAGGCGCCCCATGCCTCGAATGCGAAACGCCGGAACGGCGTCGGCTCGATTGAGTGGAACAGGGCGCGGAACATCCGGGCGATGAGGCCAGATGCTGCGCCACCACGAAGGGCAGACCGGAGAGAGAACCGAAAGGGAGGCTCTGAGGTCAGCCCTGCAAGCTAGTCTTGCAGGGCCTGAACGGGGCCGCGCTGACGATGGTGACGAAAGAACGTGATCACGCAGCCCTCCTTTCTCGTGTGAGTCGACGCAAGGGAATTAGCGCCGTTTTTCGGACGGCGCAATCGCCTCAGGCGGTCTTGCGGAAGATCCGGAGCGTCTTGAACTCGCCGATTTCCTCGACCGGGCGCGACTTCGCCCAGTCCGCGATGATCGGCTTGGCCGTCTCATAGGCGAAGGAGCCGGTGTAAAACAGGATATGCCCGCCGGCATCGGTCTGGTCGGTGAAGAGCTGCATCACCTCGAGATCGGTCAACGCGCCATAGGCGTCGTTCTTCTCGCTGCGGAACTCGCAGGAATGGAACAGTGTGACGATGTCGAAGCGCGGCAGCAGCTTGGCATTGCTGGTGTAGATGTCGCCGAAATAGGCGCTGTAGCTCTTGGTGATCGTCGGGTTGTCGATCGCCAGCTTGACGAAGGCGTCATATTCCTTCGGCGAGGCGGTGATCCCGAGCACGGTGCAGTCCAGCTCCGGCTCGGCGCAGCGGATGCCGATGTAATGATGGCCGCCGGTGCCGAAATGATAGATGCGCTTGCCGGTGATGCCTTCTTCCTCGAGCCATTCGACGAAGTGCACGTCGCAGGGGCACTGCTCGACCCGCAGGCCCCAATAGACGTCCCAGATGTGCATCTGCATGGCGAAACTCCGTGAAAATTGCGGGAAAGAAGCGCCGGACGCGGCTGAACGCCGGCTGAATGCAATGCTGGCTGTAGATTCTCAGCCCCCACCGGCCTCGGCCAGGACGACGGGACGCGCTGGCTCGCTGGCGATGCGGGCGACGCCGCCGGCACGGCGCATGGTGAGGTGGCGGCAGGAGACCTCGGCGAAGCCCGGGCTCTGGCCGATCAGCAGCATGATCGCCTGCGGCCGTGTCGCCCTGATATGCGCCAGCAGTTCCAGTGCCGCCTCGGTCTCGAGCCCGCTCGTCGCCTCGTCGAGCACGAGGATGTCGGGATTGGCGAGCTCGGCCCGCGCCAGCGCCAGCCGCTGCCGGTCGCCGGTGGTCAGCGCCTTGTCCCAGTCGCGCGGCTGGTCCATCTGCGGCACGAGGCCGGCGAGCCCGTAGCTGCGCAGCGCTTCCTTGGCCGCCTCGACGCTGTGGTCGCCGGCAGGATCGAGCGCGGCGCGCAGGCTGCCTTCCGAGAGATGCAGTTTCTGCGGCAGCACCGCGAGCCGCGCCTCGGCCGGAAGCGCGACGCTGCCCCGGCCCCAGGGCCAGAGCCCGGCGACCGCCTGGATCAGCGCCGCCTTGCCATGGCCGAGCTCGCCCGCGACATGGAGGGTCGCGCCCGGCGGCAGTTCGACGGCGAAATCGGCCAGCAGGGTCCGCCCGTCGCGGTCGGTCAAAGTGAGATCACCCAGTCGCAGGCAGCCATCGGCGCTGGTCTCGACCGCGATCTCGCCGCCGGAATGGCCATGATCGAGCGTGCCGAGCGCGACTGCGAGCTCGTTGACCCGCCGCGCCGACGCCAGCCATTCGGCGATGCGCATGAAGTTGTCGAGCACCCAGTTGAAGGCGTTCTGCACGGCGACGAAGGCGGCGGCGACCTGGACGACGTCGCCGAGCGACATCTCGCCGGAGAGGTATTTTGGGGCGGCTAGCAGAAGCGGCACCA
Organism: Pseudomonadota bacterium; assembly: GCA_023452965.1. The sequence goes on from JAEXUU010000512.1 coordinate 2,003, forward strand.
CCGGCACCAGCGCGCCGCTGCCATTGGTGATCCAGGTCAGCCGGCCGCGCTGGCGGATCATCGCGAGCCAGCGCCCGACGAGATTGTCATAGGTCGCGGCGACGGCGCGGCGCTCGCCGGTCTCGGAGCGAGAGAGCGCGATGGTCTCGCCATGGTCGCGGATGCGCATCAGCGAGAAGCGCAGGCGCGCCTCGCCCTCGTTGCGGGCGGCGATCAGGCGCGGCAGCGGCCGGCCGACCCAGGTGATCAGGCTGGAGACGAGTACGGCATAGACGATCGCCGCGAGCACCATATAGGCGGGGATCTCGAAGCTCGTACCGCCGGCCGAGACGGTCAGCGAGCCGCCAATGCTCCAGAGGATGCCGATGAAGGTGATCGCGGTGATCACCGCCGAGAGCAGGCCGATTGCGAAGTCGACCACCGGCTCGGTCGCCCAGCGGACATCGTCGGCGATGCGATATTCGGGATTGGCCGGCTCGTAGCCGGAGAGGCCGAGCCGGTAGAACCTGCGCTCGCCGATCCAGCCATCGGCGAGCCTGGCCGTGACCCAGGCGCGCCAATGGACCTGGAATGTTTCCCGTGAAACCAGGATGACGACACCGAGGCCGGCGGCGATCAGCACCAGCACCGGGAAGACCGCCATGGCGATCAGCGCGCTCTCCCCGTCCTTCTTCTCCAGCGCGTCGAAGAACCAGCCATTCCAGCGGTTGACGGTGACATTGGCGAAGACGGCGAGGATGATCGCGCTCGCCAGCGAGATCGACCAGAACCAGGCCTTGCCGGCGCTGGCGCCACGCCAGAAACCGCCGGTCAGGCGGGCGAAGCTCTTCGCGACCTGCCAGTCGGATGGCAGGCCGGTATCCCTGGCATGCTGGTCTAGCGCCTTCAGCACAGCCTTCTGATCCCCCCGGATCGCAACATCGCGGGCGGAGGCCGGCCGGGTCTTCCCGGTCCGGGCCAAGCCCATGATGCCGCTTAGTCAGGCCGGGATGAACTGCGGCTGAATGAAAGCGTCAGCGACGCCAGGCGGGAGCCCTCAGGCCGCCTTCGCCTCCTCGCCGAGGATCCGGGCCAGGCTCTCCAGCAATTCGCGCGAGCCTTCCTCGCGATGGACCGGGTCGTCCTTGCCGCCGAGATAGGCGCCCTGCTCGGTGAAGACGAGCTTCGTGCCGCTGCCCTCGGGCAAATATTCCATGGTCAGCAGCGAGCCGGAAAGCGGCACGCCGTCGATCGCCATCGCATAGGCGAGGATGATGCGCTCGTTCGGCTGGATCACCTGATAGACCGATTCATTGGTGATCGGCGGACCGCCCTGATAGCGGAAACGGCTGCGCTCGAAGCCGCCGACGCGGAAATCGACGTCGAACTGCTCGACCGTCCAGTCCTCGCCCTCGGCGAACCAGCGGCGCTTGATCGCGGGGTCGGCGAAGGCGGCGAAGACCTTGGCGGGCGGCGCGGCATAGCTGCGCTCGATGGTGAAGCTCGCATGGGTGACGGGAGTCCTGCTCATGAGCGTTTTCCTTTCACTGAGCGGTTGTTCGTCAGGGGTCAGCGGCTGAGCCCGGCATCGCCATCCCGACGCGGGAAGAACTGGAAGAAGGGCTCGGCCTCGGCGAGAGCCCGGGCATAGGAGGGGCGCGTGCGCAGGCGGTCGAAATAGGCCCAGAGCCGCTTATGGCTGTCGCGGAAGGACAGGGCCCGCTCGGCATAGAAGAGCGCGGGCGCGGCTGCGCAGTCGGCCATGCTGAAGTCGTCGCCCGCGGCCCATTGCCGCCCGCCGATCTCGGCTTCCAGTACGCCATAGATGGAGGCGAGCGTCGCCTTCGCCTCGGCGACGCCGACCGCATCCCGGCTCTCCTCCGGCCTGAGCCGGTCGAGCACCACCTTCTGCATGGGAATAGCGACGTAGAGGTCGAAGAGCCGGTCGAGCCGGCGGACCTCCAGCGCCGCGACCGGGTTCTCCGGCAGCAGTGTAACCGGGCCGGGATAATGCAAGGCGAGATGCTCGATGATCAGGCTGGTCTCCGGCACGAGCTTGCCGAGCCGGTCGTCGCGGAGCAGCGGGAACTTGCCGAGCGGCCAGAGCTTCAGGAAATCGGCCTGCTCGTCGGGATCGCCGAGATTGACGAGATGCGGCGTGAACGGCGTCTCGTTCTCGTAGAGCGCGACCAGCACCTTCTGGCAGAAGCCGGAAAGCGGATGGAAATAGAGCGTCAGGGACATGGCTTCGCTTTCCTGCTTCTTGGTAGGAGCGGGTTGAAGGACTTCGGTCGATAAGGCGTCTGCTCAGGCGGGCGCCTGCTCCAGCGCGAGGTAGTCGGCAAGCCGGTCGAAACCGATACCCGTGCCCTGCTCGCGCCAATCGGGCTTGTCGTAGCCGTCGAGAAAGGCGGCCTGCTCGGTAAAGAGGAGGCGGGTACCGGCCCCCTCGCGCCGGAACTCGATCGTCGCCAGCGAGACCGACAGGCGCACATCGTCGCGCAGCAGTTCGTAGCTGTAGACGATGCGCTCGTCCGTCAGGATCTCCTGGAAGGTTGCGTTCATCGCGTAGATGCCGCCCGGCCCCGGCGCGCCGCGCATGGTCTCGCTGCCGCCCTCGCGGAAATCGAGGCTGTGCTGGCCGAGGCCGCCTTCGTCATGGCAGGCCGACCAGCGCCTTTTCGCGACAGGATCGGCGAAGGCGGCGAAGACGCGGGCAGGGCTCGCATCATAGCGACGCTCGATCGCGAAGCTGGCATGGACGACCGATCGTTCCGTCATGCGCCGTTCTCCTCTTCGGTTTCCGCAGCCTGTTCGGCGAGAAAGGCGCCGAGCCTGTCGAAGCGCCGCTCCCACAAGGTCCGACGCTCGCTGATCCAGCGCTCGGCCGCCCGCAGTGCTTGCGTCTCGAGCTGGCAGTTGCGGATGCGCCCGATCTTCTGCGAGCGCACCAGCCCGGCGCCTTCGAGCACGGCGAGGTGCTGGACCACGGCCGACAGCGTCATCTGCAAGGGAGCGGCGAGCTCGCTGACGCTGGCCGGCCCCTCGCTGAGCCGCTGCACCATCTGCCGGCGGTTCGGGTCCGCCAAGGCCTGGAACATCAGATCGAGCTGGTCTGGTTGGTGAAGCATGCGCTTAAGTATCGCAGCCCAAGCAGCCTGTCCAGACAAACTTTAGCGCTTGCTAAAGTTTCTCGACCCGGCTCCGGCGCGACATCCGGCGCATTGCCTCCGGCAGGTCCGAGCGGCTATGAATCCCGGCACGCTCTCTTATCCCGCGTGTGCCATTCAACCGTCTGCGACAGCCGCCGGAGCTTTTGCCATGCGTATCGAGAACGACCCGAAGCTGGATTTCCGCGACGTGCTGATCCGGCCCAAGCGTTCGACCCTCGGCAGCCGCTCCGAGGTCGACGTCCACCGCAGCTTCCATTTCGCCCATACCGGCCGCGAATGGTCCGGCTTCCCGCTGATCGCCGCGAACATGGACGTGGTCGGCACCATGGCCATGGCGCGCGCCCTGCTGAAGCACGGCGCCATGGTCGCCCTGCACAAGCACTACAGCGCGGACGAGCTGATCGCCTTCTTCAAGGAGCCGGGCTCGGCGAACGCCTTCTATTCGCTGGGCACGACCGAAGCCGACCATGACAAGCTCAAGGCGGTGCATGCGAAGGCGCCGATCGACAAGATCTGCCTCGACGTCGCCAATGGCTACACCGAGATGTTCGTCGACACGGTCAAGGCGACGCGCGACGCCTTCCCCAACGCGGCGATCATGGCCGGCAACGTCGTCACCGGCGACATGACCGAGGCGCTGATCCTGGCCGGCGCCGACATCGTCAAGGTCGGCATAGGCCCGGGCTCGGTCTGCACCACCCGCAAGATGACCGGCGTCGGCTATCCGCAGCTCTCGGCGATCATCGAATGCTCCGACGCCGCCCACGGCCTGAAGGGCCTGGTCTGCGGCGATGGCGGGCTGACCGTGCCGGGCGACGTCGCCAAGGCCTATGGCGGCGGCTCCGACTTCGTGATGATGGGCGGCATGCTCGCCGGCCATGACGAATGCGAGGGCGAGATTCGCTATGAGGAGCGCGACGGCGAGAAGGTGCCGGTCGCGATGGTGTTCTACGGCATGTCCTCGGACACGGCGATGAACAAGTACTCGGGCGGCGTCGCCAAGTACCGGGCCTCCGAGGGCAAGACCGTCGAGGTGCCCTATCGCGGCCCGGTCGAAGGCACGATGCAGGAGATCATGGGCGGGGTCCGCTCGGCGATGACCTATATCGGTGCGGTGCGCCTCAAGGAAATGTCGAAGCGCACCACCTTCATCATGGTCGGCGCCCAGCTCAACACCGTGTTCGGCAATTGAGCGAACCGGACGTCGCCATCATCGGCGCCGGTCCGGCCGGGCTGATCGCTGCCGAACGGCTGGCACAGACCGGACATCGGGTGGCGCTCTACGAACGCATGCCCTCGCCGGCGCGCAAATTCCTGCTCGCCGGTCGCGGCGGGCTCAACCTGACGCATTCCGAGCCGCTCGACGGATTTCTCGACCGCTATGGCGATGCCCGCCTCTGGCTCGAGCCGGCGATCAGAGCCTTCCCGCCAGAGGCGCTGCGCGACTGGGCCGACGGACTCGGCGCACAGAGCTTCGTCGGTTCGAGCGGCCGTGTCTTCCCGAAGGCGATGAAGGCCTCGCCCCTGCTGCGGGCCTGGCTGGTGCGGCTCGACGGGCTCGGCGTCAGGCTGCAGGCCGGCAGGCTCTGGACGGGCTGGGACGAGAGCGGCGCCCTGCGCTTTGCCAATCGCGACGGGACGGTCGAAACGTTTCGCCCGGCGGCCACGCTGCTGGCGCTCGGCGGCGCGAGCTGGCCAAGGCTCGGCTCGGATGGCGGCTGGCAGGCGGCGCTGGCCGAGAAGGGCGTCGCGATCGCGCCGCTACGCCCGGCCAATGCCGGTTTCTCGGGCGACTGGTCGCCGGTGATGCGCGAGCGCTTCGCCGGACAGCCGCTGAAGCGGATCGCCCTCTCCTTTGCCGGCCAGCGCGTCAGGGGCGAGGCGATGATCGACACTGATGGCATCGAGGGCGGCGCGATCTATGCGCTGTCGGGGCTGTTGCGCGAGGCGATCGCACGCGACGGCCATGCCGAGCTTGCCGTCGATCTGCGGCCCGATCTCGACGAAGCCGCGCTGGCCGCCCGGCTCGAAAGGCGCCGCGCCGGCGAGACACTGAGCAACCATCTGCGCAAGGCGGCGGGGCTCTCGCCGGTCGCGATCGCAGTACTGCGCGAGGCCGCCGGCGGCCCGCTGCCGGCCGAACCGGCGGACCTCGCCCGGCTGATCAAGGCCTCGCCGCTGCGGTTGACCGGGACGGCGCCGATCGCACGCGCCATCTCGACGGCCGGCGGCATCCTCGCCGACGAGGTCGACGCAGGTTTCATGCTGAAGCGCCTGCCCGGCGTCTTCGTCGCCGGCGAGATGCTCGACTGGGAGGCGCCGACCGGCGGCTACCTGCTGCAGGCCTGCTTCGCGACCGGCGTCGCGGCGGCCGAGGGGATCGAGCGGTTTCTAAACAAGCCCTCATCCTGAGGAGCGGGCTTCAGCCCGCGTCTCGAAGGATGATTCAGGAGGCTCGGGAGATTTCTGGAGTATCCTTCGAGACGGCCCTGCGGACCTCCTCAGGATGAGGTCGCTCTCAGTTCAGCCCCTTCAGCCGGTAGAGCGCTTCCAGCGCCTCGCGCGGCGTCATCTCGTCCAGGTCGAGCCCGGCGAGCGCCTCCCTGAGCAGATCGGGGCCGGAAGCAACTACGGGCGTCGGCTGCGGGCTGCGCAATTGCGCGGCGAAGAGCGGGAGGTCGTCGACCAGCGCCGCGACAGGCTTCTCGCGCTCGCTCTTCTCGAGTTCGCCGAGAATGGCGCGGGCGCGCTCGACCACGGCCGGGGGCAGGCCGGCGAGCTTGGCGACCTGGATACCGTAGGAGCGATCGGCGGCGCCGGGCACGACCTCGTGCAGGAAGACGACCTCGCCATTCCACTCTGTGACCCGCACCGTCGCGTTCGCGACCCGGTCGAGCCGCTCGGCCAGCGCGGTCAGCTCGTGGTAATGCGTCGCGATCAGGGCCCGGCAGCGATTGGCCTCGTGCAGATGCTCGATCGCCGCCCAGGCGATCGAGAGCCCGTCGAAGGTCGCGGTGCCGCGCCCGATCTCGTCGAGGATGACAAGGGCGCGCGGGCCGGCCTGGTTCAGGATCGCCGCGGTCTCGACCATCTCGACCATGAAGGTCGAACGTCCCCGGGCGAGATCGTCGGCGGCGCCGACGCGCGAGAACAGGCGGTCGACCACGCCGATATGGGCGCTGCCGGCCGGCACGAAGGAGCCCATCTGCGCAAGCACGGCGATCAGCGCGTTCTGGCGCAGGAAGGTCGACTTACCCGCCATGTTCGGACCGGTGATCAGGCAGATGCGCCCGTCCTGGCGCTTGCCGGCGGGCGAAAGCTCGCTGTCATTGGCGACGAAGGGCTGGCCCTCGCGCTTCAGCGCGGCTTCGACGACGGGGTGGCGGCCTGCCTTGATCGCAAAGGCAGCGCCGTCGTCGACGAGCGGGCGGGTCCAGCCGCCATCGACCGCGAGCTCAGCCAGCGCGGCGGCGACGTCGATCGCGGCCAGCGCCAGGGCCGCCGCCTTGATCGGCTCGGCCTGATCGAGCACCGCCGCGGTCAGCTCGGCGAAGATCGACAGTTCCAGCTTCAGCGCCCGGTCGGCGGCCGAGGCGATCTTGGCCTCAAGCTCGCCGAGCTCGACCGAGGAGAAGCGCATCGCGTCCGACATGGTCTGGCGGTGCAGGAAGACGGCGCGCCAGGGCTCCCTCAGGAAGCTTTCACCGACCGCCTGCGGCACCTCGACGAAGTAGCCGAGCATGGAATTGTGCTTGATCCGCAGCGTGCGGCAGTCGGTCTCGGCGGCGTAACGGGCCTGGAGCTGGGCTATCACCTTCCGCGAATCGACCTGCAGCAGGCGCAGCTCGTCGAGGGCAGGATCGAAGCCTTCACGCACGAAGCGGCCGTCGCGCCGCAGCAGCGGCAATTCGTCTGCGAGCGTCGCCGACAACCGCGCGCCGAGGTCGGGATCGGTGCGGCCGAGCGCCAGCGCCGCCTCACGCAGTTCCAGCGGAATCTCGGCATGGCGCAACAGGGCAGCTGCGATGGCGCGCGCAGCCTCCAGCCCGGCACCGAGCGCGGCAAGATCGCGCGGGCCGCCGCGGTCGAGCGCGAGGCGCGACAAGGCACGGGC
>JAEXUU010000570.1 GCA_023452965.1 Pseudomonadota bacterium
CGGCGGCATCGCCGTAGTCGAGACGGTCTTCACCATCCCCGGCCTCGGCCGCCTGCTGGTCGATGCGATCTTTTCCCGGGACTATCCCGTCATCCAGGGCTGCATGCTCTTCGTCGCCTTCACCTATGTGCTGGTGAACCTCGTCATCGACCTCTGCTACCCGGTCGTCGATCCCAGGGTGACGGCGCAATGAAACTCCCTGCTCCCAATGCCCTGGTCGGCGGCACGCTGATCGCCCTCCTACTCGCGGCCGCCGGCACCGGCGCGCTGTGGACGCCCTACGACCCGCTCAAGCTCTCCTTCCGTGAGAAGTTGGCGGCCCCCTCCGCCCTGCATTGGCTCGGCACCGACGAGTTCGGCCGCGACGTGCTCTCGCGGTTGATGGCGGGCGCCGCCACCTCGGTCTGGATCAGCATCCTGACGGTGGCGCTCGCCGTCGTCATGGGCACCACGATCGGCCTGTTCTCCGGCTATATGCGCGGCTGGACCGACCGGGTGATCATGGCCTTCAACGACGCGCTGCTCGCCTTCCCCGGCATCCTGCTGGCGCTCGGCCTGCTCGCGGTCGTGGGCGCCAACAAATACGGCATCATCGTCGCGCTCGGCATCGCCTACACGCCCTCCGTCGCCCGCATCGTGCGCGGCACCGTGCTGTCGCTGCGCGAGCGCGAGTTCATCGCGGCCTCGCGGGTGATGGGCAATTCGGAGGGCTTCACCATGGCCCGCCACATCCTGCCGAACTGCATCGCGCCGCTGACCGTGCTGGCGACCTCGATGTTCGGCTATGTGCTCCTGGCCGAGAGCGCTCTCTCCTTCCTCGGCCTCGGCGTGCCGCCACCGGCCCCGACCTGGGGCAACATGCTCGCTGGCTCGCGCCCTTACATCGACCAGGCCGTCTGGCTCGGCATCTTCCCGGGTCTCGCCATCTCGCTGACCCTGCTCGGCATCAACCTGCTCGGCGACGCCGTGCGCGACAAGCTCGACCCACGGATGAGGGGTGCGCGATGACCAAAGCGCTTGCAAGCGAAGTGGGCACCGGCTCGCGTCGGGACAACGCGTCGAACAGGAGTGCAGCCCCGCTCCTCGACGTCGCCAACCTCACGCTGAAGATCGGCTCATCCGGCCGCACCGTCGTCAACGACGTCTCCTTCCAGGTCTTTCCCGGTGAGATCGTCGGCATCGTCGGCGAGTCCGGCTCGGGCAAGACGCTCGCCGCCCGCGCCGTGATGGGCTTCATCCCGCCGGCGGTCCGGCTCGAAGGCGGCGCGATCCGCTTCGACGGCCAGGATGTGATGGCGATGTCGGCCAAGGACCTGCGCGCCATGCGCGGCTCCCGTGTCGGCATGGTCTTCCAGGAGCCGATGACCTCGCTCAACCCCTCCATGCTGATCGGGCGCCAGCTCGAGGAAGGCCTGGCGCTGCATCGCAAGCTCAACGCAGCCGGCCGGCGCGAGCTCATCCTGGACATGCTCCGCCGCGTCGGCATCCGCGATCCGGAAGGCGCCTTCAACGCCTATCCGCACCAGTATTCCGGCGGCATGCGCCAGCGTATCATGCTGGCTTCGGTGATGCTGCTGAAGCCGGCGCTGCTCCTCGCCGACGAGCCGACCACCGCTCTCGACGCCGTCGTCCAGCGCGACGTGATGGAGCTGATGGTCGATCTGACCCAGGCCAACAACACCGCCGTGCTCTTGATCTCGCATGATCTCGGCATGGTCGCGCGCTATTGCAGCCGCATCGTCGTGATGTGCCAGGGCGACGTCGTCGAGCAGGGCAGGAGCGAAGACATCCTCGCCCGCCCGCAGCATCCCTATACCCGCAAGCTGCTCTCGGCCATGCCGCACCGGCTGCCGGCACGCCATCTGCCGGAGGCTAAGACTCCGATCGTCGCGGTGCGCGACCTCGTAGTCGAATACCCCGGCCGGCAGGGCTTCTTCCGGAAGGAACAGGCGAAGCGCGCTTTGCACGGCATCAGCCTCGACGTGAAGCCCGGTGAGGTCGTCGCCGTGGTCGGCGGTTCCGGCTCGGGCAAGACCACGCTCGGCCAGTCGATCGTGGGGCTGGTCAAGCCGGCCGGCGGCGAGATCCGCTTCAACGGCAAGCCGATCGCCAGGAGCGACGCGGCGTTCTGGGATTATCGGCTGAACTGTCAGATGGTCTTCCAGGACCCGTATTCCTCGCTCGACCCGCGCATGACCATCGGCCAGCTCGTCGCGGAGCCGCTGCGTCTCGTGCCCGATATGAGCCCTGCCGACAGGACGGCGCGCGTCGCCGAGGTGCTAAGCGAGGTCGGCCTCGCCGACGGTTTCGCCGAGCGCTATCCGCATGAGCTCTCCGGCGGCCAGCGTCAGCGCGTCGCCATCGCCCGCGCCATCGTGCGCCGGCCGAGCTTCGTCATCGCCGACGAGCCGGTCTCGGCCCTCGACGTCACGGTCCGGGCGCAGGTGCTGGAGCTCTTCGACGAGTTGCAGAAGAAGCACGGCTTCTCCTGCCTGTTCATCAGCCATGACCTCGGCGTGGTCGAACAGGTCGCCGACCGCGTCGTGGTCATGCAGGACGGCCGCATCGTCGAGGAAGGGCCGCGCGACGACATCTTCGACAATCCCCGGCACCCCTACACCCGCAAGCTCCTCGCAGCCGTTCCGGGCCTCGAAAGCACGGGTGACGGCGGTGTCCGGCTCTTCTGGAGGCGCGCCGAAACCGACAAGGCAACGGCCCTGGCCTGAACCGTCACCGTCCAAACAACCAAGAACGAGGGAAGACCATGCGCAAGACATCGCAGGCAATCGTCGCGGCCGTCATCGGATTCGGCTTCGCAGGGGGACCGGCAGGCGCCGCCACGCTCAGGGCCTATCTCGACGCCGACATCCGCAGCACCGATCCCGGCGTCAACCGCGACGGCAACACCGATGGCGTCGTGCTGCACATGGTCGAGGGCCTAGTCGGCTATGATGCGAAGGGCCTGGTCAAGCCGCTCCTCGCCGAAAGCGTCGCGGTGTCGCCGGACGGGCTGATCTATACCTTCAAGCTCCGCCCGGGCGTGAAGTTCCACAATGGCGAGACGCTGACGGCCGAGGACGTCGTCTGGAGCTTCAATCGTTATCTGAACCCGAAGACCGGCTGGCGCTGCCTGACCGATTTCAACGGCGAGATCGGCCTGAAGATCGAGAGCGTCACGGCGGTCGACCCGCTGACCGTCGCGGTCCGGATCAACGAGCCGTCCTCGCTGTTCCTCGCCAATATCGCGCGCAGCGACTGCGGCATGACCGCGATCACGCATCGCGCCTCGCTGAAGCCGGATGGCAGCTGGGACAAGCCGATCGGCACCGGGCCGTTCAAGCTGGCCGAATGGCGCCAGCGCGAATTCGTCAGCATGACCCGCTTCGACCAGTACGCGAATCTCGGCGGCGCTCCGGACGGCTATGTCGGCAGCAAGCGCCCGTTGGTGGACGAGGTCCGCTTCCTCGTCATCAGCGACCCGGCCACCGCCAAGGCGGCCTTCGCCCGCGGCGACATCGACATCATGACGAAGCTCTCCTATTCGGAGGCGAACGAGCTCAAGGCGAACCCGAACGTCGCCATCTCGGTGCAGCCCGGCCTGTCCTCGACGACCTTCATCCTGCAGACGCGCGACAAGCTGCTGTCGAACGTCAAGCTGCGCCAGGCGATCGCGGCGGCGATCAACCAGGAGG
>JAEXUU010000615.1 GCA_023452965.1 Pseudomonadota bacterium
GTTCACACGCTCCTCGAAGGCCGGCGGGTGAATGCCGGCCGATGCCCAACGCCCCAGCCGGAGGATTATTCCCGTCGTTCACGCTTTCGTGAAGTCCCCGTGAGCGACGGAGGAGATCCGCCGCCGGCTCGCCCGCCAGAGATTGGCTGCCAGCGCCAGCGCGAAGAACCCGCCCTGGACGACGACGATGCAGGGGCCGGTCGCGGCATCGAGATGGAAGCTGAGGATCGTGCCGAGCACACTCGACAGGGTCGCCGAGGCGATCGCGACCAGCAGCATCACGTCGAAGCGGCGGCTGGTCAGGTAGCCGATCGCGCCCGGCGCCACCAGCATGGCGACGACCAGGATGATCCCGACCGCCTTCAGGGCCGCGACGATGGTCAGCGCAAGCAGCGCGAGCAGGCCGAAATGCAGCGCCCGGACCGGCAGGCCGATGGCGCGGGCATGGGCGGGATCGAAGGCGTGCAGCAGGAAATCGCGCCGCTTCAGCAGCATGATAGCGGTGACCGGCAGAGCGATCAGCGCGGTTTCGGCGATGTCGGCCCAGGTCACGCCGAGCATGTTGCCGAACAGGATGTGCATCAGGTGCTGGTCGCTGTCGACCTTGACGAAGAGCACGAGGCCGAGCGCGAACATGCCGGAGAAGACGATGCCCATCACCGTATCCTCCTTCACTCGGCTGTTCTCCTTGAGATAGCCGATGCCGAAGGCGCAGCCGAGCCCGGCGGCGAAGGCACCGAGCGCCAGCGGCAGGCTGGCGATATGGGCGAGCACGATGCCCGGCAGCACCGCATGCGAGACCGCATCGCCCATCAGCGACCAGCCCTTGAGCACGAGGAAGCAGGAGAGCACGGCACAGACCACGCCGACCATCACCGCGACGATCAGGCCGCGCTGCATGAACTCGTGCACGAACGGGGCGAGCAGCCAGGTTTGGATCAGGTTCATGCGGAAACTCTCGCGCTTGCCGCCCGCCGCGCCGCCAGCCGGCCATGCTTCGGCGCGAAGACGAAGGCTGCGAGGAAGAGCAAGGTCTGGAAGACGACGATCAGCCCGCCGGTCGAGCCGTCGAGGAAGTAGCTGGCATAGGCGCCGACCGCCGAGGTCGTGACGCCCATCGTGACCGCGATCGCGATCAGCCGGCCGAAGCGGTCGGTCAAAAGATAGGCGGTGGCGCCCGGCGTCACCACCATGGCGATGACGAGGCAGGCTCCGACGGTCTGCAGCGCCGCGACGGTGCAGGCACTGAGCAGCACGAAGAACAGGATCTTCAGCCGCAGCGGGTTCAGCCCGACGCTGCGGGCATGGTTCTCGTCGAAGAAGACCAGCATCAGGTCCTTCCAGCGCGCCACAAGGATGGCGAGCGAGACCAGCGCGATGATCGCGACCTGGACGACATCCTCGTCGGAGATGCCGAGGATGTTGCCGAGCACGATCGACTGGACGTTGACCGAGGTCGGGTTGATCGAGACGATCAGCAGACCGATCGCGAAGAAGGTGGTGAAGACGATGCCGATCACCGCATCCTCGCGCAATTGCGTGCGCACCCGGACCAGCGCCATGGCGAGCGCCGCGAGCAGGCCGGAAAAGAAGGCGCCGGCGGCATAGGGCACCTTGATCAGGTAGGCGAGCGCGACGCCGGGCACGATAGCGTGCGCCAGCGCGTCGCCCATCAGCGACCAGCCCTTGAGCATGAGATAGCAGGAGAGGAAGGCGCAGACCCCGCCGACCAGGGCCGAGACCCAGATCGCCTTGACCATGTACTGGTAGCCGAAAGGCTCGAGTAGGAGTTCCATCATGGCTGCTCGTCCTTCCGGCCGGCAGCGGGCTTCTCATGGTCGCGCTCGCCATAGAAGACCAGCGGGCGCTCGTCGTCGGTGATCACGGTGACGCCGCGGTCGTCGGCATCGGCGTGCAGGCTCGCGCCTTCCAGCCGGAAGTGCCGGAGCGCGCCGCCGAAGGCCCGCTGCAGGTTGTCCTGCGTGAAGGTGGTCTCGGTCGGCCCGGCCGCGAGCACGGTCTTGTTGATGATAACGACCTGGTCGCAGAAATCCGGGATCGAGCCGAGATTATGGGTCGAGACCAGCATCAGGCGCCCTTCGGCCCGGAGCTCGCGCATCAACCCGACGATCTGGTCCTCGGTCTTGACGTCGACCCCGGTGAAGGGCTCGTCGAGCAGGATCACCTGCCCGCCCTGCGCCAGAGCGCGGGCGAGGAAGACGCGCTTGCGCTGCCCGCCCGAGAGCTCGCCGATCTGGCGGCGGCGGAAGTCGAGCATGTTGACCCGGGCCAGAGCCTGCTCGACCGCGTCGCGATCGGCCTGCCGCGGCAGACGCAGGAAGCCCATATGGCCATAGCGGCCCATCATCACGACATCGTCGACCAGCACCGGGAAGGTCCAGTCGACCTCCTCGGCCTGCGGGACATAGGCGACGAGGCCGCGCTTCAGCGCCCGATGCACCTCGAGCCCGGCGATCCGCACAAGGCCGGAAGCCGGCTTCAGGAAGCCCATCAGCGTCTTGAAGATCGTCGACTTGCCGGAGCCGTTGATGCCGACCAGCGCGCAGATCGTGCCCGGCCCGAGCGCGAAGGAGGCGTCGTTCACGGCGGTGACGCCGTTGGCATAGCTCACGGTGACGCCCTCCACCGTGATCGAGGGCGCGCCTTCCGCCGCGAGCCGCGGCGCTATCGGGCGATGCAGGTTCACTGACCGAACCCCTTGGCGATGGTGTCGACGGTGACTTCCAGCAGCTTCAGATAGGTCGGCACCG
>JAEXUU010000658.1 GCA_023452965.1 Pseudomonadota bacterium
CCGCCGGACAGCGGCGAAGAGACATCAGAAGCACGCAATGCATCGGCGGAAAAAGCCGGAGGACAGATGAACGGGACCCAGGCATGAGCGCTGATATTCTCGTCGTCGACGACGAAGCCGACATTCGAGAACTCGTCGCCGGACTGCTCGAGGACGAGGGCTATCGGACACGCAAGGCGGGTTCGGCCGACGAGGCGCTGGCGGCGATCGCTGCGCGGCGACCTAACCTCGTTTTCCTCGACATCTGGCTGCAAGGCAGCCGGCTCGACGGACTGCAGGTGCTGGAGCTGATCAAGGAGAGCCATCCCGAGCTTGCCGTGGTCATGATCTCCGGCCACGGCAACATCGAGACGGCCGTTTCGGCGATCAAGCACGGCGCCTACGACTTCATCGAGAAGCCGTTCAAGGCGGACAGGCTGGTGCTCGTCGCCGAGCGCGCGCTGGAGGCGTCGCGATTGCGCCGCGAAGTGCGCGATCTCAAGGCGCGCTCGGTCCAGGCGAGCCGGATTGTCGGCCGCTCGACAGCGGTCAACCAGCTCAGGCAGACATTGGAACGCGTCGCGCCGACCAATGCGCGCGTCCTGATCACCGGCGAGCCCGGCTGCGGCAAGGAACTGACCGCCCGGACGCTGCACGAGGCTTCCAGCCGCTCCGGCGGGCCCTTCGTCGTCATCAACGCCGCGACCATCACCCCCGAGACGATGGAGGAGGAGCTTTTCGGCATCGAAGGCGGCGAGGGACGCTCGCGCCGCGTCGGTGCACTCGAGGAGGCGCATGGCGGCTCGCTCTACATCGACGAGATCGGCGACATGCCGCGCGAGACCCAGAACCGGATCCTGCGCGTGCTGGTCGACCAGAACTTCCAGCGCGTCGGCGGCGCGACCCGCGTCCATGTCGACGTCCGGATCATCTCCTCGAGCAGCCGCGACCTCGTCAAGCTGATCGCCGAGGGCCAGTTGCGCGAGGATCTTTATCACCGCCTCGGCGTGGTACCGATCCGCGTGCCGGCGCTGTCGGAACGGCGCGAGGACGTGCCGGAGCTGATCGAGTTCTTCATGGAGCAGATCTCCGTCGCCAGCGGCTTGCCCAAGCGCCGCATCGGCAGCGATGCGATGGCGATCCTGCAATCGCATGAATGGCCGGGAAACGTGCGCGAACTGCGCAACAATGCCGAACGGCTGATGATCCTGACCAAGGGCGATCCGACGGCGGAGGTGACGATCGAGATGCTGCCGGCCGAGGTCGGGGCGATGGTGCCGACGACACCGTCCGGCTCTGGCGGCGAGAAGCTGATGAGCCTGCCGCTGCGCGATGCCCGCGAGATCTTCGAGCGCGAATACCTGATGGCGCAGATTGCGCGCTTCTCGGGCAACATCTCGCGCACGGCGGAGTTCATCGGCATGGAGCGCTCGGCGCTTCATCGCAAGCTGAAATCGCTGGGGGTGGGGTAGTTCGGGGCGTCCGCAATGCGTTCTGCGCAAGGCGGTCGCTTAAAAATGGTGCACCGCAACCCTTGCGCGACAATGCGCCCTCACGATCTAATGAAGCGTCGGTGTTCCGAAGCGCGACGGCTGTCGTCGTAGCCCAACGGAACGATCTGGATCGCATGCGCAAGCCGATTGCGGTCCCAACAACAGAGGCAAAACATGGCCGCAGAGCGGGCTCAGAATCTCCAGGACACGTTTCTCAACCACGTCCGCAAGCAGAAGATTCCCCTCACCATTTTCCTTGTGAACGGCGTCAAACTGCAGGGCGTTGTCACTTGGTTCGACAATTTCTGCGTGCTGCTGCGCCGCGATGGCCATTCGCAGCTCGTCTACAAGCACGCGATCTCGACGATCATGCCGGGTCATCCCGTGCAGTTGTTCGAGTCTGAGGAACAGGAAAAGGCCTGAGTCGTGGCCGGCAGAGCCGGAACTGACGACGACATCCCGGCGGAGAAGCGCATCGATGCGGCCGAACATGCGGTCGCAGCCGATACTCGCGCATTCGTGATCGGCCCCTATCCGGCGCGTAAGGCGTCGGGCAGGGTGGCCGAGGCCGACGACAATCCGCGCAGCCATGCAGCGCGCCTGGACGAGGCGATCGGCCTGGCGGGGGCCATCGACCTGCAAGTGGTCGAGGCTATTCCCGTCCTGCTGAGCACGCTTCGCCCGGCGACCTATATCGGCAAGGGCAAGGTCGAAGAGCTGTCGGAGCGGGTGAAGCTCGAGGAGATCGGGCTCGTCGTGATGGACTGCGCGCTCTCGCCGGTGCAGCAGCGCAATCTCGAAAAAGCCTTCGGCTGCAAGGTCATCGACCGGACCGGGTTGATCCTCGAGATTTTCGGGCGTCGCGCACGCACCCGAGAGGGCACGCTGCAGGTTGAGCTTGCGCATCTGAATTACCAGAAGAGCCGGCTCGTGCGGTCCTGGACCCACCTCGAGCGCCAGCGCGGCGGCTTCGGCTTCCTTGGCGGACCGGGCGAAACCCAGATCGAGGCCGACAGGCGGGTCATCCAGGAGCGGATGACCAAGATCGAGCGCGACCTCGAGACGGTGAAGCGCACGCGGTCGCTGCACCGGGCGAGCCGCAAGCGCGTGCCTTATCCGATCGTGGCGTTGGTCGGCTACACCAATGCCGGTAAGTCGACGCTGTTCAACCGGCTGACCTCGGCCGAGGTGCTGGCGCAGGACATGCTGTTCGCGACGCTTGATCCGACGGCGCGGGCTCTCAAGCTGCCGCATGGCGCCAAGATCATGCTCTCCGACACGGTCGGCTTCATCTCGGACCTGCCGACGCAGCTCGTCGCCGCCTTCAGGGCGACGCTGGAAGACGCGATCGAGGCGGATGTGCTGCTGCATGTGCGCGATGTCTCGCACGAGGACACGCAGGCCCAGGCTACCGACGTGCGCGGTATTCTTCGTGACCTCGGCATCGATCCGGAAGACGGCCAGCGCGTGATCGAGGTCTGGAACAAGGCCGACCTGCTCGAGAGCGCGGAGCGCGAGCGCCAGGCCGCTCTTGCCGAGCTCAAGCCGGAAGCCACGCGCCCGGTTCTGGTCTCGGCGCTGACGGGCGAAGGCATGGGCCGGCTGACCGACGCCATCGAAGCCCGGATCGCCAGGAGCCGACCGGTCTACCGGCTGGCGCTGGAACCCGGCGACGGCAAGTCGTTGGCCTGGTTGCATGCCAATGGCGAAATCCTGGAGCGCAGCGATGCCGAGGACGGCGCGCTCAGCCTGCTGGTGCGCCTGCCGCCAGAGCGGGAAGGGGCCTTCACGGCTCGTTTCCCGCAGGCCGAGCGCCAGCGCTAGCGGGCACGCCGACCGATTCACGCCGTCATTCCCGCGCAGCAGAAGCGGAACTCGGAAGCCATCACAAGGCTCCGGTGCATTCCGGCGCTGCGTCGCTCTGCTGCTTTTGCGGGATGAGGTTTCGATCGGAGGCCGGCTTCGCCCGAAAAGCGGCCTCCGCTTTTCGGGCCGTCCTTCTAGCCTGGTCCTAATTCAGCTCGACCTTGTCGAGCCGGTAACGTCCCTTGCGGTCGCGTCGGAAGAACTCGCGCGCCTGCGGGTGGCGGATCGGCTGACCGGTCTCGTCACTGACCAGATTCTGCTCCGAGACGTAGGCGACGTATTCAGTCTCCTCGTTCTCGGCGAACAGATGATAGAAGGGCTGATCCTTGGACGGGCGCAGATGTTCGGGGATCGCGAGCCACCATTCCTCGGAATTGGAAAAGACCGGATCGACATCGAAGATCACGCCGCGGAACGGGTAGACGCGATGGCGTACCACCTGCCCGATGCGGAATTTCGCGGTTCTTGCTTCCATGTTCCTTCGATCTGTTTCTGACCTGGCAGGAATTTACCCTGCCAGCATGCGTCGCCATCCAAGGCCTGACCTAGGATTGCGCCGGCAATAGGTCAATCTCCGCGGCGGTCACGACTTCGCGTCAGAAGCCGTAGCGTGCCGCCAGGGCCGGGTCGCGGCCGGAAACCTGCTTCGCCAGGTCGACGATCACCTTGGCCTGCTTCCAGGTCGCGTCGTCCTGCATCTTGCCGTCGATCATCACCGCGCCGGAGCCGTCGGGCATCGCATCCAAAATGCGCCTGGCGAAGGCGACCTCGTCCGGGTCGGGGCTGAAGACGCGCTTGGCGATCTCGATCTGCGAGGGGTGCAGCGTCCAGGCGCCGGCGCAACCGAGCAGGAAGGCGTTGCGGAACTGCGCCTCGCAGGCGGCTCCGTCAGAGAAATCGCCGAAGGGACCGTAGAACGGTTTCAAGCCCGCCGAGGCACAGGCGTCGACCATCTTCGCGAGGGTGTAGTGCCAAAGGTCCTGCTGCGCGAT
>JAEXUU010000670.1 GCA_023452965.1 Pseudomonadota bacterium
CGAGGTCGCCGACTGCTATCTGATGACCGGCCAGCGCGACTATCTCTTGCGCATCATCGTCAGCGATCTCGCCGCTTATGAGCGCTTCCTGAAGGATAAGCTGACCAGGCTCGACAATGTCGCCTCGATCGAATCGAGCTTCGCGCTCGGCCAGGTGAAGCGCTCCTTCTCGGTGCCGGTGGAGCTTGGGGTGAGTTGATCAGGGGGTATGGCTGCCCGGGGTCGGCGGCTTGGCCACTGACGCACGCTGTCTTCGCCTCGGGCTTCACTCGCCGCAAAGGCCGCTGACGCCAGGCTAGAACGGAAACGACGATGCTGGAACTGCGCCCGAATTGCGAACTCTGCGACCGCGACCTGCCGCCGGCCTCTCTGGAGGCGCGGATCTGCAGCTATGAGTGCACCTATTGCGCCGATTGCGCCGAGCGGGTGCTGGAAAACGTCTGTCCCAGTTGCGGCGGCGGCTTCGTCCAGCGGCCGGTCCGCCCGGTCAACGATCTGCGCGGCATCGGGCTCGGCCTCGCCAACCGTCCGCCATCGACCACCCGCAAGCACTCGCAATGGACGGAAGCGCAGCGCCGCGAGCTGACCGAGCGCCTGCGCGCCGTGCCGCCGCAGAAACGCTGACAGACGCGCGTTTGCCTGGAATGACAGGTGTTTAGAGCCGGTGGCGGAATCGATCTCTCAGAGAGGGTTCCTGCCGTGGCCCTAAGGCTATCGTCCCCGCTTCGTCTCCAGGCTCTTGCTCCAGCGTGACAGCGCAAAGCAGATCAGCCAGTAGATCCCGCCGGAGAAGACATAGGCTTCCATGCTCATGCCGACCCAGTTCGGGTCGGCGAGCGAGGCCTGGGCGATGCCGAGCAGGTCGAGGATCGAGACGACGAGGACGAGCGTGGTGTTCTTCACCAGCGCGATGAACTCGTTGGTGATCGCCGGCAGCGAGATGCGCAGCGCCTGCGGCAGGATGATGAACCAGGTCGCCTTCCAATAGGTCAGGCCGAGCGCCGTCGCCGCTTCGCGCTGGCCGGAGGGCAGGGCCTGCAGGCCGCCGCGAACCGCTTCCGCCATATAGGCCGCGATGCAGAAGCCGAGCCCGATCACCGCCCGTGCCAGCCGGTCGACGCCGATGCCCGAAGGCATGATCAGCGGCAGCAGCAGCGATGCCAGGAAGATCACGGCGATGATCGGCACGCCGCGCCAGAACTCGATGAACAGCACGCTGATCAGTCGGATCACCCTGAGCTGCGATTGCCGCCCGAGCGCTAGCACGATGCCGAGCGGGATCGCGATCAGGCTGGCATAGATCGAGATGAAGACGGTCAGCATCAGGCCGCCCCATTCGCGCGTCTCGATCGCGCGCAGGCCGAAGCCGCCGGCGAGCAGCCAGATTCCGAGCGGCGGCAGAATGAGGAGGGCGGCGAGGCCGAGGCTCAGCTTCAGCCGCTTCGGCGTGAGGACGATCGCCGCGCCGGAGAGCGCGAACAGGATGCCGGCGAGATCGGCGCGCCAGCGCTCCTCCTGCGGGTAGAGCCCGTACATGAACTGGCCGAAGCGGGCGCGGATGAAGACCCAGCAGGCCCCGCCGGATGCGCAGTCCTCGCGCGTCGTGCCGCGCCAGGTCGCGTCGATCAGCGCCCAGCGGATGATCGGGATGGCGATCCAGGCGATGAGGAGGGCGAGGACCAGGGTGACGACCGTCGTCACCGGCGTTCCGAAGAGGCGCTCGCGCCAGCTCTGGGAGGTTGCGGTGGCGGCGCTCATCGGGTCACCAGCGCGATCCTGGCATTGTACCAGTTCATGAAGGCGGAGACCGCGAGGCCGATGACGAGATAGACCGCCAGGGTCATCGCGATGATCTCGATCGCCTGGCCGGTATTGTTGAGCGCCGAGCCCATGAACAGGCTGACCACATCGGGATAGGCGATCGCGGCGCCGAAGGACGAGTTCTTCAGCACGTTGAGATACTGGTTGGTCATCGGCGGCGTCATCACCCTGAGCGCCTGCGGGATGGTGACGAGGCGCAGCGTCTGGGCAGGCCGCAGCCCGAGAGCGGCGGAGGCCTCGATCTGGCCGTGCGGCACGGACTGGATGCCGCCGCGCACGATCTCGGCGATGAAGCCGGCCGTGTAGGTCACCAGTGCCGCCAGCAGCGCGACGAATTCGGGGATGACGACGAAGCCGCCGCGATAGTTGAAGCCGCGCAGCACCGGGATGTCCCAGCGCGTTGCCAGGCTCGCCCAGCTCAGGGCCAGCACTGGCACGAGCACGAGCAGGACGAGGCTGACGGCGAGGAGCGGCGCGTCCTGCCCGGTCGCTTCCTTCCGCCGCCGCGCCCAGCGCCCGAACAGCCATTGCGCGACGAAGGCCGCCAGGATGACGCCGAAGGCCCAATGGAAATTCGCCGGCGCGTCCGGCAGCGGAATGGTCAGCCCGCGATTGTTGAGGAAGGCGACGCCGAAGACGCTGATGCTCTCGCGCGGCGAAGGCAGCGCGGCGATGACGCCGAAATACCAGAACAGCACGAAGAACAGCAGCGGGATATTGCGGACGAACTCGACATAGGCCCCGGCGAGCGCCGAGACGAGCCAGATCGAGGAGAGGCGGGCGATGCCGATCGCGAAACCGAGCAGCGTCGCCAGTACCAGCGAGACCGCGGTGACGAACAGCGTGTTGGCGACGCCGGCCCAGAACAGCGCGAGGATGTTGTCGGACTGGGTGTAGTTCGTCAGCACGAACGGCACGTCGATACCGGAGGTGCGCCAGAGGAAGTCGAAGCCGGATGCGATGCCGGCCTTGACCATGTTCTCCGAGGCGTTGCGGACGAAATAGACCAGCAGGCCGACGAGGCCGATCAGCACCGCCGCCTGGTAGAACCAGTCGCGGACGCGCTTGTCGTTGATGAAGGCGAGGGCTTTGCTCACGATCGCAGGCTCGCTGGGAAAGGCTGAAGGAGCGGGCCGTCATTCCGGCCGGAGCGAAGCGGAGGGCCGGAATCCATCGCAGGACTCCGGCGCCTTTCGATGGATTCCGGAGCTGCGCCGCGTTGCGGCTTGTCCGGAATGACGGCGCTCAGCTCGCTTGGCCGGGCCGCCCCTCTCTCACTGGAACGGAGGCGTGAACAGCAGGCCGCCCTTGGTCCAGAGCTGGTTCTGGCCGCGCTCGAGCTTCAGCGGCGAGCCCATGCCGACGGTGCGCTCATAGCTCTCGCCATAGTTCCCGACCTGCTTGATCGCCTTGTACATCCAGTCGTCGGGCAGGCCCATCATTGCGCCGAAGCCGCCCTCGGCGCCGAGCAGGCGGCGGACCTCGGTGTTCTTCGAGCTCGCCTTCATCTCGTCGACGTTCTTGGAGGTGACGCCGAGCATCTCGGCGGCGATGGTGCCGTTCAGCACCCAGCGCACGATCAGCTGCCAGCGCTCGTCGCCATAGCGGGTGACCGGGCCCTGCGGGTCGTTCGAGATCGGCTTGGTCAGGATGACGTGGTCGTCCGGAACCTTGAGCTTGGCGCGCTGGCCGGCGAGCGCGCCGACGCCGGCGGTGTAGGCGTCGCAGCGGCCCGCATCATAGGCGGCGATGGCGTCGTCGTTCTTCTGGAAATTGGTGATCGTGGTCTTGAGGTTGCGCTCGCGGAACCAGTCGGCGGCGTTCTTCTCCTCGGTCGAGCCGGCGGCGACGCAGACCGAGGCGCCGTCGAGATCGGCCGCCGTCTTGGCATTGGCCGACTTGCGGACGATGAAGGTCTGGCCCTCGTAGAAATTGATGCCCTGGAAATTGAGGCCGAGCGTCGCGTTGCGCGAGAAGGTGATGGTCGAGTTGCGCGAGAGCACGTCGACCTGGCCCGATTGCAGGATCGGCCAGCGCTGCTGCACCGAGGTCGGCGTGTACTTGACCTTGTTGGCATCGCCGAGCACGGCGGCGGCGAGCGCCTTGCAGTAATCGACGTCGAGCCCGCTCCATTCGCCCTTGTCATTGGCGAAGGAGAAGCCGGGCAGACCGAGATGCACGCCGCATTCGAGATTGCCGCGCGCCTTGATGGCGTCCAGCGTCGGGCTCGGCGCGAGCTGCTGCGCCTGCGCCACCGAAGCTCCCGCGGCGAGCATGACCGCCGCACTCAAGATCCTGATCGTCATATCCGTCTCCCCGAAGCCGTCGGGCGGCTCTCTATGTTGCAGGGCGACTATGCAACAGGCGCAAGGAAAGCGGTAGCGGCGGAAATGCCAATCCGCGTCAGTTACCGAAGATGGTGTTGAGCTGGCTGCCGACCATGATGAAGGTGGTGCGCTTCGGCATCTCCTTCAGGCGGACGGCGCCGATATAGGTCATGGCCGAGCGCACGCCGCCCATCAGTTCCTGCATCGTGCCCTCGACCGGGCCGCGATAGGGCACCTCG
>JAEXUU010000693.1 GCA_023452965.1 Pseudomonadota bacterium
CGACAGCATCAGGACAAGCGCAGCGCGGGTTTCGCCGTCGCGATGGGTGGCTGGGTCGGAGAGAACGTCGAAGGCCAGCGTCAGCAGGCTGTCGCCGGCGAGAATCGCGGTCGCCTCGTCGAAGGCCTTGTGCACGGTCGGCCGGCCGCGGCGCAGATCGTCGTCGTCCATGGCCGGCAGGTCGTCATGGACCAGCGAGTAGCAATGGGCGAGCTCGACGGCTGCGCCGGCACGCAGGGCTTGCGGGCGCTCGGCGCCGAAGATTCGAGCCGTCTCGGCGACCAGAAAGGGGCGCAGGCGCTTGCCGCCGCCGAGCGCGCCATGGCGCATCGCCGCCAGCAGGCGGGCCGGCCGGTGGATCTCGCCCGCCTCGGGCTCGTCACGCAAAAGGCTGGCGAGAAGCGCCTCGATGGCATCGGCGGTCTCGGCAAGGCCGGCGGCGAGAGCCTCCTCTGAGGCGGTTTGCGCGGAACTCATGACGCCCTCTTGCGTTCGCTCGCCGGGCCGGTGCCCAGCGTTTTGGGGCTTGCAGGAGGCGGGCTTCATCGTCAAGCGTGGGGCATGACAGGAATGGCAGGCAATCCGGGTCCGAAGCGCAGCGGCCTCGTGACGCGAATCATCCGCATCCTGACGATGACCATGCTGGCTCTGGCGATCAGCTTTGGCGTGGCGCTCGCGCTCTATCGCTTCGTCCCCGCGCCATCGACATTGATGCTCGGGCGCTGGCTGACCTTTCGCGAGGTGAATCGTGACTGGGTGCCGTTGGAGCAGATCTCGCCGCATCTGGTCCGTGCCGTGATCGCCTCCGAGGACCAGCGCTTCTGCAGCCATGCCGGCGTCGACTGGGGCGAGCTCAACGCGGTGCTGCAGGACGAGGACGGGCCGAGCCGCGGCGCTTCGACGCTGCCCATGCAGACCGCCAAGAACCTCTTCCTCTGGCCGGGACGTTCGTATCTGCGCAAGGCGCTGGAGCTGCCCGTGGCGCTGTCGATCGATCTCGCCTGGCCCAAGCAGCGGATCATCGAGGTCTATCTCAACGTCGCCGAATGGGGCGAGGGGGTGTTCGGCGCGGAGGCGGCAGCGCAACTCTATTTCGGCAAGCCCGCCGCGAAGCTGACGCCGGCCGAGGCGGCGCGGCTCGCCGGGGCACTGCCCAATCCAATCCTGCGCAATCCTGCCCGGCCGAACCGTGGCCTGCAGGCTGCGGCCGGGCGGGTGCAGCGGCGCATGCAGCAGCTCGGGCCGCTCGGCGACTGTGCGCTGCCGCGCCGGAGCGCGGCGGCCTTGCCAGATTTTCGGCCGGATGCTCTAGCCAGAGCGCGCGCAAGCGTGTAAAGGCCTGCCACCTCACGAATGTGACGTCGTCGCACAGGTCGTGCGGGCGAGAGCCCGGCGCGTCCCGCGACGGCATGATGGAGAGTACCATGGCCGTTCCGAAGAGAAAGACTTCGCCGTCGAAGCGCGGCATGCGCCGCTCGGCCGATGCGCTGAAGCAGCCCGCCTACATCGAAGACAAGAACTCCGGCGAACTGCGCCGTCCGCACCATGTCGACCTGAAGTCGGGCATGTATCGCGGCCGCCAGGTCCTGAAGGCCAAGACCGAGGCCTGATAACGG
Source organism: Pseudomonadota bacterium (assembly GCA_023452965.1). The sequence continues at coordinate 1,617 of JAEXUU010000693.1, forward strand.
GCGGGGCTCGAAGCCCCGACCGTCCAGAGAGATTCGGAAAAAGCCGGCCGTCAGGCCGGCTTTTTCGCGTTCGCAGTGATGTTCAGGCGAGACGCGCCGCGATCCGGGGCGTGCGGAGCGGGGCGCCGGCAGCCTTGCGGTAGAGGCTAGTCGCAGCGGCGGGCGTCTCACGGTCGCGGCGGGCGAAGGGGCCGATGCCGGCATGGCTGGCGGCGAGCTGGACCAGGAAGGCGGCCGGGACGAGCGCGGTCGGCGGCTTGCGCCGCTCGGTTCTGCGGCGTTCCCGAATCCCGTCCCAAATCTCTCCCGCCATTGTGCCGCTCCGAAACGCCAGGGCTTTTCGGGGGACGAGGCTGCAAGCGGGGGGCCGGCCTTAACCGTGCGTTAACTCAGCCGGATGCATCGTTTCGGCACAGATTCCGCCCTCTCGAATCCGGGTCCGACGGCCCCTCTCCGTCGCCGAGGCCGCTGTCCGATGCCCGCGCCTTCCATCTTCGGCTCCCGCGACGAGAGAATTGTCGATCCGCGCAGCTTGCTCTCCTCGATCGGGGAGGTGGTCTACACCTGGGACATCGCCACCGACGCCCTGGAATGGGGCCCGAACGTCGCCGAGGTGCTCGGTCCGGTCGCACCGGCGGTACTGGCGCGCGGACTATCCTTCGCCGGGCTGGTCGAGCCGGGTAGCGGGCGCAGCCGCTATGACGCGATCTATTCGGTGGGCGGGCACGATTTCGGCGATGGGGTGGTCTATCGCACCCGCTATGCCGCGAATCTCGCCGGCCGCAAGATGTGGATCGAGGATGCGGGGCGCTGGTTCGTCGGCATGGACGGTCGTCCGGCCCGGGCGCGCGGCGTGCTGCGGCTCGAGCGGGCGGTGCGCGCCGAGGAACTCGGCGCCGAGCATCACGATCTCTGCGACCGCGCCTCGCTGGTCGAACATGTCGAGACGGCCCTGGCCGAGCATCTGCCGGCCGAGCGCGGCCTCGTCGTCCTGATCGGTGCGATCGACGAGCTTGCCCGCCTCAACGACGATTTCGGCCATGAAGCCACCGACGAGATCATCCAGGAGGTGCAGGAGCGCCTGCGCTCGGTGATGCGCCGGCGCGACCATCTGATGCGCTATTCCGGCAATCGCTTCGCCATCCTGCTGTCGGGCTGCCCGGCGTCGCAGGTCGAGGTGGCGGCGCAGCGCTTCATCAAGGCCGTGGCGCAGTCCGCGATCGAGACCTCGCGCGGCATCGCGCTGGCGCGGCTGCGGGTCGGTGCGGCGGTCGCGCCTGACCTGTCGCGGGAGGGCGGCGTGCTGGTCGCGGCGGCGGAGAATGCCCTTGCCGGGGCCAAGGCGGGGGCGGTCGACGAAGCTGTGATAGCCCGGCGCAGCGTCGTGCGCGAAACCCGTGGCGGGACTGCGAGCCATGACATCGAGGCCGTGGTCGCGCTCAACGAACGCCGGGTCCGGCTCGCTTTGCAGCCCGTGGTCAGCGCGGCGACCCGCGTACCGGT
>JAEXUU010000777.1 GCA_023452965.1 Pseudomonadota bacterium
CCACCGCGACGCGCGCCGAGATCGCGCTCATCGACCGCGCGATGTCATCCGCCAGCGAAATCACCCGCGAGCTCTTGGTGCCCGGCGCAGGCTCAAGCTCGTAGAGGGTGACGACTGGGCCGGGACGAACCTGCGAGATCTCGCCGCGGACGCCGAAATCCTCGAGCACGCCTTCGAGCAAGGTGGCGTTCTGCTCCAGCGCGTCGGTGGAGATGGCGTTGGCCGCGATTTTCTTCGGCTCGGCCAGATAGGTCAGCGGCGGCAGTTCGAAGCTGTCGCGGTCGAGCAGCGAGGGCTGGGCCTCGCGCGACAGGCGCTTGCCGGGCTTGGGCGCGGTGAGGGGCGGGGCGACGCGCGGCGCGTTGAGGTCGCGCACGTCCTGCGCCTCCGCATAGTCGTCGTCGATGTCGGCGGGGCCGGCGACGCGTGAGCGGCCAGCGCCGGCGAAGGCGTCGCGCGGCACTGCCGGCGGCGCGTAGGGAGCAGATCCCTCGGCGAATTGCGGCTCGCGACGTACGCGCCCGGCCGGGCTGGGCGCCGGGGCGGGGGCCGAGGCAGCGGGTGTCGCCGAAGCGCGCGCCAGGGAGGGCGGCTGCGGCAGGCGGCGCAGGATCGCGCCCCGCAACGCCATCGCGCCATGGGCAAGCCAACCGACCAGGATCACGCCGAAGCCCGGCTCATCGTCGCGGCGGTCGTCGGTATCGGACCAGGCGGCATCGTCCTCGTCAGTCTCGGGGTCCTCGTCCACGACGAAGCCGAAGCCGGCCGCGGCCGTGACGGCAAGGATGGCGATGCCGGCATAGACGAAGGCAACGAGCCCGCCGAGCGCCGTGCCGGAAATGCCGACGAGATTGCGGGTGCCGTGCAGCAGGGCATCACCGATAACGCCGCCCATGCCGGTCGGCAGCGGCCAGCGCGGCGTCGCCGGCAGGGCGCTGGCGACCGCCGCGGTGGCGACGACGCCGGCGACCCAGAGGGCGAGCTTGAGCGCGCTGCGATCGAAGAGATGGACGCGGATCAGCCTGAGCGACCAGAGCAGCGGCGGCAGCAGCAAGGCAATGACGCCAAGCCCGATCAGCTGCATGGCGAGATCGGCGACCATGGCGCCCGGCCGGCCGAGCAGGTTCTGGACCGCGCCGCGGGTGGCGTTGTTGAGGCTGGGATCGTCGACCGACCACGTCGCCAGCGAGATGGCGACCGCGGCGGTCAGGGCGAGCAGCGCGAGGCCGCCGATCTCGGCCGCCCGGCGCGAGAGGAAGTCGCGAACGGGATCGGGCAAGCGGTCGATCAGCGAGGAGGAGCGTCGGATCGTGCGCATGCGGGCGGGCCGTGATTCCGGATGTCTGAAAAGGCGATGGCCGCCGGCCCCGCCCTCGAAACAGCAGGTTAGGAAGGCGAGGTTAAGACCCGCTTAACCTTGCGCGCCGGAGCGGGGCGCCAACCGGCAATCATCACCGCAACCAGCAAAAAAGCCCCGGCGGTGACCCGCCGGGGCGCTGTTTCATGTGGAACGCGGCAGGGCCGGGTCACATGTTGTAGGCGCGCTCGCCATGCTCGGCGATGTCGAGACCCTCGCGCTCCTGCTCGGAGGTGACGCGCAGGCCGATGATGGCGGCGACGATCTTGAACAGGATGAAGGAGCCGATGCCGCACCAGACGACGGCGACGAGAACGGCGACGGTCTGCTTCCAGACCTGCGCGCCCATGGCGTAGTCGGCGACGCCGACGCCGCCCAGCGCCGGCGAGACGAAGATGCCGGTGCCGATCGAGCCGATGATGCCGGCGACGCCATGGATGCCGAAGACGTCGAGCGAGTCGTCATAGCCGAGCGCGTTCTTGATCGTGGTGCAGAAGAAGAAGCAGACCACGCCGCAGATCGCGCCGAGCACGATGGCGCCCATCGGGCCGATCAGCCCAGCCGCCGGAGTGACGGCGACGAGGCCGGCGATGATGCCCGAGAGCATGCCGAGCAGCGAGGGCTTGCCCTTGATCATCCACTCGATGAAGAGCCAGCCGAGCGCGGCGCCGGCAGTGGCCGTCAGGGTGTTGATCATCGCGAGCGCGGCGCCGGCCGTCGCCTCGAGGTTCGAGCCGGCATTGAAGCCGAACCAACCGACCCAGAGCAGCGAGGTGCCGATGAAGGTCATGGTCAGCGAATGCGGCGACATCAACTCCTTGCCATAGCCGATGCGCTTGCCGAGGACGAGCGCGCCGACCAGCGCGGCGATGCCGGCATTGATGTGGACGACTGTGCCGCCGGCGAAATCGAGCGCGCCGAGGGCGAACAGATAGCCTTCGCTGAACCAGACCATGTGGGCCATGGGGAAGTAGACGAAGCCGCTCCAGAGCACGACGAAGAGCAGCAGCGCCGAGAACTTCATGCGCTCGACCAGGCCGCCGACGATCAGGGCCGGGGTGATGATGGCGAAGGTCATCTGGAAGCAGATGAAGACGTATTCGGGGATGACCACGCCCTTGGTGACGGTGGCGGGCGTGGTCTCGGTGCTGACCCCGGCGAGGAAGGCCTTCGAGAAGCCGCCGATGAAGCTGGGCAGGGAGCCGCCGCCAGTGAAGGCGAGGCTGTAGCCATAGACCACCCAGATGATGATCATGAT
>JAEXUU010000784.1 GCA_023452965.1 Pseudomonadota bacterium
CTTCACGCCCTTGCGCAGGGTGAAAGTGTAGCTCTTGCCGTCCGGCGAGACCTCGATTTTCTTGGCGAGCAGCGGTTTCACCGCCGAATCCTCGCCATAGGCGACGAGGCCCTCGACGATATGCAGGACGACCGCGTCGGTGTTGTCGTCGCGGTTGACGCCCGGATTGATGCTGCGGATATCGGCGTTGAGGTGCACCTTGATCGTCGGTGCCGCCAGCGCCGGGCCGGCCAGGACAATGGCCAGGGTCGCATAGGCGGCCGTGATCGGTCTCAGAGCCATTTTCGTACCTCCTGTTGTTCTTCCGCCGGCGCGGGCCGCCCTCTTCGGCCTTGCACGCCTGTTCCGTTCGACCGTCCTATTCGGCGGCCTGCGCCAGCGTCACCGGCTCGTCGGTGAGGCTGTAGCGCGTGAAGACTCGGTTCAATGCCGGCAACGGCGCGACCTCCATCGTGCCCTTGGCCGGCTGCATGATCACCATCGAGACGGTGGCCGAGAGATTGCCGGCGTCGTTCGGGCGCGGCGGCCGGCAGACCGAATGCGGCGTCAGGAAATCGTCGAAGAAGGCTGCCTTCAGATCGTCGACCGTCAGCGCGCGGCCAGCCTCGTTGAGCAGCTTCCTGACCCGCCAGTCGCGGTAGAAGCTCTCAGGCACGCGCGGGATGCCGGTATCGGTGATCTTGGTGAGCGCAACCTGGCCGACCCAGTGATTGGCGTGCACGATCAGCCCGTCCTCGGGGTAGAGCGGGAAGGCGGCATCCGGCGCGCATTCGAAGTCGATGCCGAAGCCGGCGACGGTCGAGAGCATCATGTTGTTCGAGCAGGCCTTCGGCGTCGTCGCCACCGCCTTGATCGCGAAGGCGAAATGCTCCTGCTCGAGCACCTTGCGGCGGATCAGGGCGAGCGGAACGCCGACCTGCGTGAAGTCACGCTCGCTTTCGAGATAGTTGGCGGTGATCGAGATGCCGGCCGCATTCATGCCGCAGCGAGCGAGGCCACCGGCCTCGACGAAGGTCAGGAAATCCGGCCCGTCATCGCGGCGCACGCGCAGCACGATCGCCGTTTCCGCGCATTCGGCCTTCCAGTCCCAGTTCTGGCCGTGGATCAGTTCGCCCGTGGCGCTGCGCTCGGGCAGGATGATCGCGCCGGTGCAGCCGTCGTCGAGCTCTTCCTCCGCCCCGACCGGCTTGCTCTTCTCGAGCTTCGCTTTGGCGATCACCTCGGTGCGGGCATTGATCATGATGACGTCTTCGAGCGCAACGCCGGCGCCGTCGGCAATGCCGCGCATCTCTTCGATGTAGTGCGCGCCGAAAGCCTCGATCTCGCGGGCGAATTCGCCGATCAGGCGCGACTTGGCGGCAGCGTCATAGCCGAGATCGCCGAGCTGGCCGCCATAGAGCTCGATCGAACGCTTGACGCGCTTCGGCACCGCCGCACCATGCCGGCGGCCGCGCTCATAGGGCGTGCCGGAGACATCGACGAAGGGAAAGGGCTCGACCATGGCGGGAACTCCGCATTCTCTCTGGTGCTGCGTCAATCCATAATGTATTTCATTTCGAAATAAGACAATCAAGAGCCTTTCGATGACGACGCCGACACGATTGCAGCAGGAGATCGCCGAGCGGATCCTCCGCATGGTCCGCGAGGATGGGCTCGAAGCCGGCGCCTGGCTCAACGAGAACAGCGCGGCGCGCCGCCTCAACGTCTCGCGCACGCCGGTGCGCGCCGCGATCGACCATCTCGCCCGGCAGGGGCTGGTGCGACGGCATCCGAACAAGGGCGTCGAGCTGCTCAGCGCTCCCGAGGGGCCGGCCGATGCAGGAGCGACCGCCGACGAGACCGAGCTCCTCATGGTCAAGGTCGCGCAGGACCGCCATGGCGGACGCCTGCCCGACGAGATCTCCGAGCTCGAGCTGATGCGGCGCTACGAGCTCGGGCGGCCCGAGGTGCAGCGCCTGATGACGCGGCTCGCCGATCTCGACATGGTCGAGCGCAAACGCGGCTATGGCTGGCGTTTCCTGCATGAGGCGCGCGACCAGTCGGCCCATGACGAGCGCTACCGTTTTCGCCTGCTGATCGAGCCGATGGTCTTCCTCGAGCCCGGCTTTGCGCTCGACCAGGGCTGGATCGACGAGATGCGGGCCCGGCACGAGCAGACGCTGTCGCAGCCCTGGAAGGAAAGCTCGGCGATCGGCTTCTACGAGATGAACGCCGACTTCCACGAGGGGCTGGCAGCGGCCTCGGGCAACCGCTTTATCCAATCGGCCATCCGCCGGCAGAACCAGATGCGGCGGCTCTCCAATTACGACTGGACCAATGGCTATGAGCGCGTCGTGGTGAACAGCCGCGAGCACCTGCAGATGCTCGCGACGATCGAGGCCGGCGACCTCCAGCTCGCCAGCGCGCTGATGCGCAGCCATCTCCAGCGCGCCATGCAATTGCGCAGGCCGGACGGGCTGGATTGAAACGAGCCCTCATCCTGAGGAGCAAGCGCAGCTTGCGTCTCGAAGGATGTTCCAGCTGGTTCCGGAGCCTCCTGGAAC
>JAEXUU010000505.1 GCA_023452965.1 Pseudomonadota bacterium
GTCGCATGGCATCCAGTCGCAGAGCATTTCGAATGGCGGCGGCGCTCATCTGTTCGTCCTGCCCAAGACCTCCGAAGCCTCGGCCCTCGCGCCGACCTACGCGCTGGGCGCGACCGGCGGCTCGGGCACGTCCCACGGCGGCACCGTGACGAACGATATCGCGGGCACGATCACCACGCAGGGCACCGCCTCCTTCGGCGTGCTCGCCCAGGGCATCGGCAATGGCGGTGGCTATGCCGTCGCAGCCGCCGGCGACGGGCTTCTCGCTACGCCGCCCAAGGCGACGCTGGGCGCGAGCGCCGGCGCCAGGGGCGATGGCGGTGCGGTCGGCGTCACGCTCGCAACCGGCGGCCTCGTCGCCACGCAAGGGCGCAACGCGATCGGTATCCTCGCCCAGAGCATCGGCGGCGGCGGCGGCGTGACCGCCCTCACCGCCGCGCCCGGCCTGATCACGCTCGCCAACCCGTCGAATCCGGCCGCCGGTGCGGGCGGCGCCATGAACGTCGCGGTCAACGGCCAGGTGCAGACCATGGGCGACGGCGCGATCGGCGCCCTCGCCCAGAGCATCGGCGGTGGCGGTGGCCTTGCCGGCGACATGGCCTCGGCGAACTACGATCTCGGCCTGATCAGGAATGGCGGCACGGGCGGCTCGGGCGCCGGCGGCCATGTCAGCGTCAACGTCGCCGGCATCGGCTACCTCGACGGCCGCTCCCGGGTTCCCGGCGTCGTCACGCATGGCGCCAACGCTCCGGCGATCCTCGCCATGAGCCTGGCCAATGGCGGCGTCCTGACCGATCAGGGCGTCCTGGCGCGGCGCGCGGCCTCGGGCGCGGGCGACGCAGCCGGCGCGATCACGATCAGCGTCGACAAGGCGGCGACGGTCGCAGCCTATGGCGCGAACTCCCCGGGCATCTACGCGGTCAGCCGCGGCGAAGGCACCACAGGCCCCAACGGCGGCGACATCAACGTCTCGGTGGGGGCCGGTTCGAGCGTTCGAGGCGGCAGCGGACCGCGCGGCGCCGCCATCGTCACCAGCACGACCGGCAGCACGACGATCACCAACGCCGGAACCATCGCCTCGCTCGGCGGCGTCGCCATCGTCACCTCCGGCCCCGCCAGCGTGACCAATGCGCAGGGAGGCACGCTCGACGGCGATGTCCGGCTGGCGGTCGACACGTCCTTCGGCCCGCTGAACACCCTGGTGAACAATGGCGACTTCAGCCCGGGGACGACCATCTTCCTCGGCAAGAATGGCGGCGTCCTGACCAATTCCGGCTATATGGACCTCACCGGCAACGGCCAGTACGACACCACCCGCCTGACCGGTCAGTTCGTCCAGACCGCCGGCGGAACGACGATCTTCGGGCTCGATTTCCGGGGAGGAAAGAGCGACGTCCTCTCGGTCAGCGGCGCCACGCAGTTCGGCGGCGAGATCGACTTCGACACGCGCAACCCGCTGAAGGGCTACTCGCTGCCGATCGCGCATTTCGACCATGGTGCGCAGGGTTTCTCGGCCAGGACCAGCGATATCGAAGGCCTGCCGATCAGCTACACGCTGCGCTTCAGCCCCGATGGGCGCGACCTCTCGGTGTCCCCGCAGGGCAATTTCGCCCGGGCGGGCGCCGCCTTCGCATCCGACCAGGCGAACATCGCGAACTATCTGCAGGCGCTCTGGGATTCCGGCCATACCGGCGCGGCTCCCCTCTTCACCTATTTCGCCCGCCTGAAGGATGCCTCGAGCTATGCCGGCATGCTCGGCGGCATGGCCAACGATTCCGCCCACAGCCGGCTTTCGGCGCAGGCGCATCATTCCTATGGCTTCTTCAACAGCCTGATGAGCTGCCCCTATTTCGTCGATGGCAGCACGCAGCGCAGCGAGGGAGAATGCGTCTGGGGCCGGGTGACCGGCAGCCGCCTCGATCGCGAAGGAAGCCGCGACGACAGCGGCTATCGCGCGCTGATGTCGACCTATCAGATCGGCGCGCAGAAGCAGATCGCGCCCGACTGGTTCCTCGGCGGCTCGCTGAGCTACATGGCCGGCGACACGAAATCGGACGGTTCGGTGGTCGCCACGACCAGCCACACCGTCAGCGGCGGCCTCGCGCTGAAGCGGCAGGTCGGCCCCTGGCTCTTCGCCGCCGGCCTGCGCGTCGGCTATGAAAGCAACGAGATGAAGCGGCAGGTGGTGGTAGTGCCGGGCTTTGCCGGCCTCGCGCGCAGCGAGCCGCAGTTCCTGCATGTCGGCGCCCGGCTGCGCGCCGCCTATGAGTTCGCCTTCCCGAACTGGTACCTGCGGCCGCTGGTCGACCTCGACCTCGGCTATGCCCATCAGCAGGCTTATCGCGAAAGCGGAGCCGGGCTGTTCAACCTGGCGGCACAGGCAACCGGCCGGGCGAACCTCATGGTGACCCCCGCACTCGAGATCGGCGGCCGCATCGACCTTCCCAACGATACGATCCTGCGGCCCTATGCGACCCTCGGCGTCAGCTTCCTGGCGGGCAGCGACTGGACCGCGCGCATGCAGCTCAGCGAGTTCGCCGTGAGCGGGATCGCGCCGTTCCGGATCACGACTGGCGCGCCCGATGTCTACGGCAACCTGACGGCCGGGCTGGAATTGCAGACCAAAGGCGGCTTCGAGCTGCGCGCCGAATACAGCCTGCGCGCCGCGGACCGCTACACCGATCAGACGGCCTCGCTGCGGGCCGCGCTGCGGTTCTGAGTCCGGGCGGGCGCGCCGCGGCGGAAGCCCGCCTGCCTGTCACCGGCGAGCCTGCATCGATCGTGCCCGGCTTCACCCGCCGGTGGCGTCGAGCACCGCGTCGACATCGGTCACCACAGCGACGTTCTGCAGGGCGTAATTGACCGAGGCGGTATGCCATTCGGCGTTCATGGTCGAGCAGGCGTCCTCGGGCACGACCATGAAATAGCCCTTGTCGGCGCCCGTGCGGGCGGTGTGCTCGATCGACATGTTGGTCCAGGCACCGGTGACGATGACGATGTCGCGGCCGAGCGCCTTCAGCACCGTTTCCAGCCGCGTGCCCTCCCAGGCGCTCATGCGCTGCTTCTCGACGATGTGATCGCCGCCTATCGCTTCCAGCCCCGGTACGGGCGCCGCCCCCCAGGTCCCGCGCACCAGCGCATTGGCATCGGCAAGCCCCTCGAAGAGCGGCGCGTTCATGGTCACGCCCGGCGTGCCCTGCTCGACCACGAACCAGACATGGATCACCGGGATGCCGCGCATGCGGGCCGCCTGCGCCAGCCTTGCAGCATTGCCGATGGCGTTCTGCTCGCGGCAATGCGCCGGCGAGCCCGAGGATGCGAAGGCGCCGCCCTCCATCACCACGTCGTTCTGCATGTCCTGGATCAGCAGCGCGCAGCGCGAGGGCTCGAGCCGGTAGCCGGGCGCTGCCTTGTTCGTGCCGTTGCGCGAGACGCTGGCAGCCGGCGACGAGCCGGCCTGACGTGCCCGGTCGGCGCCGGCGCGTGGCTTCATGAAGGGCTCGGGCCTTGGGCCGACCTTGGTTTCGATCGCGTAGAGCGAATGGGTCGCGGTCAGGAAGAGCGTGCGCCAGGCCGGCCCGCCCCAGGCGAGATTGCCGACGAGCTCCGGCACGCGCAGCTTGCCGATCAGCTCGCCCTTGATCGTATAGACCCAGACGCCACCGGGGCCGGTGACCCAGAGATTGCCCTTGGCATCGCATTTCATGCCGTCGGGAACGCCGGGTTCGGCCCCGACGATGCCCGAGGCGAAGATGCGCGGCGGGCCGAGCCGCCCGTCCGGCAGGATGTCGAAGACGCGGATATTGTGCTGGACGGTATCGTTGACGAAGAGCCGGTCTTCCGTCGGGCAAAAGCAGAGCCCGTTGGGCTGGTCGAACAGGTAGCGGTCGACCACGAGCTGCGGTTCGCCGCCTCCTGGAGCGATGCGGTAGACGCCCTGGAATCCGAGCTGGCGCGGTCGCTCGACGCCGAAGACGGGCATCCGGCCATACCAGGGATCGGAGAAGTAGATCGCCCCGTCCGACTTCACCACGACGTCATTGGGGCTGTTGAGCTCCGAGCCCTCGAAATGCGAGGCCAGCACCTCGCACCGCCCGTCCGGCCGTTCGCGAACCAGGCTCGAGGTCGCGTGCTCGCAGACGATCAGGTTGAGCTCGGCATCATAGGTCATGCCGTTGCATTTGTTCGCCGGCCGCATGACCTCGCGCACGCCGTTCCGATCCCAGCGCCGGCGCACATCCCCCGGCATGTCCGAGAACAGCAGATGCTGCTCCTGCGGATGCCAGACGGGCCCCTCGCAGAACTGGAAGCCGCTGCCGAGCTGGCGGACCGGCGCCCAGAGATCGACGAGTTCGGCGAATTGCGGGTGGATGGCGGTGTGCGTGGTCATGGAACACCGTGAATTGCGTTGGTGAGTTTCGGCCGGCCGAGACGGGACTCCGTCCCAATCCTCCAGCCCTCATCCTGAGGAGCGCCCGCAGGGCGCGTCTCGAAGGATGGACGAGCAGGTTCCGGCGCCTCCTGGAGCATCCTTCGAGACGCCGCTGCGCGGCTCCTCAGGATGAG
>JAEXUU010000829.1 GCA_023452965.1 Pseudomonadota bacterium
GTTCCAGCCGGCGCCGAAGGCGCTGACCGCGCTGCCGACGACGTTCGCCCGGAAGTTCACCGCCTGGTCCACCGCGAAGAGATGGGTCCACCGCGCCAGGAAGCGGTTCTCGGCGGCAGCGACGCGCAGCTTCGAAATGCCCTGGAAGATCTGCACGGTGAGCGTCTGCATCGCGCCGCTGTTGGCGAGCGCGCGGCGCTGCAATTGCAGCTCGAACAGGGTCATGCCGAGCAGGATTACGAGCTGGACGGCGCACACCGCGAGCGCGAGCAGAGCGGGCTTCAGCCCATAGCTCAGCAGCACGACGAGGTTGACGCAGGAGAACAGCACGCCGAGCAGCGCCGTGATGCTGGCAACGCCCACGGTCCGGCGGATCTGGTTCACCGCATCGGCGCGCAAGGCGAGATCGCCCGCGCCGTAGCGGCGAAAGAAGCCGGGCGACAGCCGCAGCAGGCGGCTCCAGAGCGCGCCGTCGACCGCCGAACCGAGCACGGATTCGACGCGCAGCACGGCAAGGCCGCGCACCAGCTCGAACCCCATCATCCCGAAGGCGACCGAGACCATCACCAGGATGAGCTGAAGGATCTCGCTGCGCACCCCGTCCGGGATGACGGATTGGATGAGCATGCCGGACAGGAAGGGCGTCGCCATGGCGAGCAGGCCGGCGGCGAGGCTCGCCAGCGCGATCAGCGCCATTTCGCCGCGCACGAGCGAGAAGACAAAGGCAGCGAGCGCCCGGCCGGGACGCTCTTCGCTGCCGGAGAAGCCGCGATAGAGCACATGGGCATGCGGGGTCAGCGAGGCCGCGATCCCGTCATCGACCCTCACCCGCTCGTCGCTGCCGGGGCGGACCATCCGCCAGCCGCTTCGTGCCGGCAGGAGCGCGACCGGCGTGCCGTCGCGCAGCTGCCCGACCATCGCCTCGCCGGCCTTTCGCCACCAGCCCTCCTGCAGCTTGAGTTCGCGCGACCTCAGCCCGGCCTTCGCGGTGTAGAGCGCGAGCGCATCCTCGTTCTCGCCGGCGGCGCGCAACTGGCCGAAATCCGCCGGGAGCCTGACGCGCATCGCCCGGGCGACCGTCCGGATCGTCGCCGCAAGCGGCGGCTCCAGACCGGGGCGCACTTGCCTCGCCTGCGTCGCTCCGCGCCCGGCGAGCCTCGCCATCGCAGCCGAGACCGCCGCCGCATCCGCATCGGCGACGTCCGCGACATGCGCGCTGAGAACGGCCATTCTGGCCTCACACCAGTCCTGCAGCAGCCGGCCCAGCGCCGCGTTGAAGCCCGCGAGCGCGGCAAGCAGGGTGCCCTCCCGCGCGAGCGCGGCGCTGTCGACCGCCTGGATCTCGCTTGCGCGCTCGACATGGAGCGGCGCGCTGCGCAGCACCGGCACCGGCAGGTCTCCGCGGCCGGCATTCCGCCCCCAGATGTTCGCGCAGGCACCCGCCTGTGCCCGGCACCAGAGCAGGGCATGGGATCCACCGGGGAGGGCGGCTTCGCCCGCCGCCAGGTTCTGGAGACCACGTTCCAGCCGGCATGACGACACGCCGTCGGCAGGACCGGCCTGCGCCGGAAGCCCCGCCAGATGCCGCGCGCGCTCGGCCGTCACCGCGACCCAGGCTTCGGCGGTGCGCACGAAAAGGTCGGTCCGGTCCGCCAGATCGGGCAGGGCGATTGTCTCGACCGCCGCGCCGTCCTTCGGGATCAGGACGAGACGCATCCTGTCGGCTGCGAGACCGAATGCCGCTGCGCCCGCGCCGAGCATGGCGAGATGGCGCAGGCTGCCGGCCTGGCCCTTCTGCTCGACCAGCAGCTCCGCGCCTGCGCCGGTGAGCCGGTAGGCGAAGCCCTCTTCGCAGACGATGCGCGGCGGGGCGGGCGGGCCTTCGGCCTCGGCGCGTTCGAGCAATTCACTCCGCACGGACGAGCTCCGCATAGCGGCCCGCGGCCGCGATCAGCGCCTGGTGCGTGCCGCGCTCGACGATCCGGCCGCGGTCGAGCACGATGATCTCGTCGCAATCTCGCACCGTGCTCAGCCGGTGCGAGATCACCAGGGCGCTGACGCCGCGCCGCCGCAGATTGGCGAAGACCTCCGCCTCGGTGACGGGATCGAGCGCCGAAGTCGCCTCGTCGAGGATCAGGATCGACGGGTCGGTGGCGAGCGCGCGGGCGAGCTCCAGGCGCTGGCGCTGGCCGCCGGAGAAGTTCAGCCCGCCCTCGGCGACATCGGCGCCGTACTGGCCGCGCCGGCGTACGATCTCCTCGTGGACGCCGGCATCGCGTGCTGCCGCGATGAGGCGGGCATCATCGAGCGAGCCGTCCCAGAGCGCGATGTTGTCGCGGATCGTGCCCTCGAACAGCACCACATCCTGCTCGACATAGCTCAGCGAGCCCGCGAGTACGCGGCGCGGAACCTCGCCGGCCACCGTGCCGTCGAAGCTGATGCTTCCCTCGGCCGGCTGCAGCAATCCCGCGACCAGCCGCGCCAGAGTCGACTTGCCGCTGCCCGAGCCGCCGACCACTGCGACCCATTGGCCGGGCGCGATCGAAAGGTCGAGCTTCTCGATCAGCCCGGGCTGGCCAGGATAGGCGAAGCCGAGCTCGCGGATGTCGATCCGGCCGGAGAGCCGGCCCTGCTGCGCCGGCCAGTGTGCGGCGACCGCCGCGTCCTGTTGCAGCCGGGCGGCTGGAGCGTGGCGCATCGTGTCCTGGACGCGCTCGAGGTCGCCGCGCAGCTCCTGCAGCCCGGCGACCGCGCCGACCAGCGACTGGACGGGCGTGTGGAAGGCCTGGAGCACGGCGAGGAAGGCGATCAGCGTGCCCACCGTCATCTCGCCGTCCATCACCTTTAGCGCGCCCCAGCCGAGCAGAGCGGCATAGGACAGGCTCTTGATCACCGAAGGCGCCAAAGTGAGGAAGAGCGTCGAGCGCTCCAGCTCCTGCATCATGTTGAGCAGCTGGGCCTGGGCGCCCATCAGACGGGTGAAGAAGGCGTCCTCGGCGCCGG
>JAEXUU010000049.1 GCA_023452965.1 Pseudomonadota bacterium
CTGGAAGACACCGGCCTGGGCTATCCGCGTAGCGACAAGGTGGTACTGCTGCACATCGTGTCCCGCCCCCGCAGCGAGATCCAGAAAGTCCAGTTCTACCGCTTGCTGGCAGAACGGTTGGAACAGAACTGTGGTGTGTCGCCCAATGATCTGATCATCGCTCTGGTAGAAAACAGCGATGCAGACTGGTCCTTCGGGCGTGGGCGAGCGCAGTTTTTGACGGGGGAGCTGTAATCCGGCGGCTGCGCATCAGCTCTCCTGCCAGCCTGCCCCCAAGGATTTATACAGAGCAATGGCAGCCAACACCTCGTCCCACTGGCTAAGCGTCAAGGCATCTCGTGCCTGATTGGCGCTACGTTGTGCCACCAGAATCGGCAAATAGGCGCTTAAGCCGGCCTTATACAATTGCATCGCGTGCTCCAAAGCCTGTTCACTATCGAGCAGGGCGGCCTGCAAGGACTGCTGACGTTGTACCTGGCTGTGCAGGGAGGTCAAGGCATCTTCCACTTCCCGCAAAGCCAGGTGCACATCACGCTTATAAACCAGTTCAGCAGCCTGCGCCTTCGCTTGTGCCGCGTCAATGCCCAATTGCGCACGGCCACCGTCATACAGGCTGTGCTCCGCTTGCAGCCCTGCCGCCCACAACAGGCTGGCACTGGAAAAGATGTCGTGAATCACGCTGACGGCAGTCCCTATTCCCAAGGGAATCCGGAACGTCGGAAATCGTTGTGCCTCTGCTTGACCTATATGTGCCGTGGCCGCAGCCAAACGCCGTTCATCTGCTCGCAAGTCTGGCCGGGAGCGAATCAGATCCGAGGGCAGGAACGCAGGCAGTTGCGGCGGCACGGGCAAGGCAGGCGCGGCTTGCGTCAGAACCGCATGCCAATCGCCTGGAAAACCGCCCGCCAGCACCCCAATGCTATGGCTAAAACGGGCAATGTCGGCTTCCAGTACAGGGAGCTGCGCCTGTGCCATTTCGCGCTCGGCTCTGGCCTGCAAAAGTTCAGACTGGCGAGCCAACCCGCGACGCCGGGATTGCTCCACCAACTGTTCAGTGTCACGCAGGTTGCGCACATTGTCCCTGGCAATATCCAGCCGTCTTTGCGTCGCCCGCAAACCGGCGTAATGGCTGACCAACTCGGCAATCAAGCTGACCTGCAAGGCACCGTGGTCCTGCGCCAACGCTTCAATACCGGCATCGGCGGCCTCTATCGCCCGGCGAGTGCCACCAAACAAGTCCAGCTCCCAGCTGGCATCCAGCCCCAACTGCCAGCTTCGTAATTCCCCTCCAGGTGGCGAGTCCAGAGCCTTGCTATTGCGGCGCGCCTGCCCCGACGCCCCGGCTGATAGCTGGGGGCCAAGATCGGCTGCAATCTGGCCGCGTTCAGCCTTGGCCTGCTTCAGACGAGCCACAGCAATATCCAGATCCTGATTACGGCTCAACGCTCTTTCCACCAGCGCATCCAGCGTCGGGTCCTGGAATTGCTGCCACCAGCGACGCAAGCTGTTCGGATCCTGCCTGGCAAAGCCTGTTTGTTCATGCAGCCACGCAGCGGGAAGCGGCTGTTTGGGCTCCACATAATCCGGGCCTACCGTCGTGCAAGCTGACAAACTCAGGAGCAGCAGCACATAGGGTAAAAAGCGACGTGCGTGGTGACGTTCAGGCATCAAAAAATTATCCATGCCCGCCTCTTAAAGCCAGCGCTGCAAAAAGGAACTGATGCGGCCTTGTGCACCGCCCGCATCCAACGCGGGGCCGACGGCCACACTGCCTGTCATCCCGGCCGCCAGCAACACATCCGCTGGCAGATCATCAAACTCCACCCGTACCGGAATCCGTTGCGCTAAACGAATCCAGCTGAAGTTGGGCTCCACGCTGGGCAAGCCCTGCGCATCCGCTTGCTGATTGGCATCGGTAATACCGCGCACAATGCTGCTGACATGGCCTGCTATCAAGCCTTCATAGCCCATCAAACGAATGCGTGCCTCCGCTCCCGGCTCAATACCTTGCAGCTTGGTTTCTTCAAAATAGCCCGTCATCCAGAAGCTATGGGCATCCAGCAAAGCCATATTGGCCTGCCCCGCCACCGCATAATCACCCGCGTTCAAACGCAGGCGGGTCACATAGCCATCGACAGGCGCGTACAGAACTGAACGCTCCAGGTCCAGCTTGGCCGCGTCCACAGCCAATTGCCGACTGCGCTGCTCGGCTTGGGCAATACGCACGGCGTGCTGGGCTTGATGGATTTCTTCAGCAGGCAGCAGGCTTTCCATACCGCGACGGCGTTTGGCCTCTGCCGCCCTCTGGTTCAGGATGGCTGTTGCCGCCGCCAGTTCGGACTGCGCCTGTTCCAGCGCCAACTGAAAACGCACCGGGTCCAGGCGATACAAGACATCCCCCTTGTGAACCCGCTGATTATCGGTAACCGCCATCTCCCGCACCGTCCCCGAGACCTCGGGCGCGATACGCACAATTTGTGCGCTGACCCGACCATCCCGTGTCCAGGGCGCACGCACATAGGCGTTCCACAAAGCCACCAACAAATAGGCTGTGATCAACAGCAAGAAGGCCGTCAGCACAAACCGGCTAACTGGCTTGATCAAAGCAGAAAATTTAGACATACAGAATCAAGGCCGAGACAAGGGACAAGGACAAGGCAAACTCAAACAAGGCCGGGTGCCAAACATGGCGCAACACGCCCGTGCGCACCAGCACGTAACGCAGCCCTAGATAGACAGGCACCGCTAGGCAGGCGTAGACAAAAAACGGCGGGACATACATGCCCGCCAGGGCAACTTCACTCAGCATGATCAGCACTTCCTGATTGAGGGGAAACAGATGTCGCGTGGCGCTCCAGAAGCATCGCAATATCCAGCAGCGCAGCGGCCAGACGCAGGCCATCGTGCTGCGGCTCCGCCTCCCGGCACGGCACGGCCTGAGCAAGACGCCGGGCATGGCGCGCTGCCAAACGGGGTTGATCAGCCCGGCGAGCCATATGACGCAAGGTGGTTTTCAAAGACTGGGACACATGGGCAGGCACCTGGGCTTGTCGTGCATACGACTGCAAGCGCAGCAGTTCCCAGCCCAGATGCACGCTGTCCAGAGCCTGCGACAAGGCTTGCTGCATTTGCGCAGGCTGCGCCTTTAATCCGGCTCCCAATTGCGCCAGGCGATGCTGCTGTCGCCAGCGCCAGATCTGCGGCTGAAAACGCTTGCCACGCAGCACCGCCAGACTGTTGGCGCGAATACGCCGTTGCAGACGGCTTACATCCCGACTCAGTTTGCGAGGCCAAAACAGCTGAAAACCCAGCAAGGTAAAGAAGGTGCACAGCAACCAGGCCACAGAACCATTCACGAACAGTTCGAAGTCGTAATGCATGGGGTTGGATGGCGCGGCCAAGGTCGTAAACGACACCAGATAGGCCACACCAACCATGGCGTGTTTGGGCACCGTGGTGGCATAAATGGCGGGTAACCAGAACAGCGCCAGCACAATCAGCAGCAGTGGCAAGCCTTCGATCAAAGGCAGGACCACAAAGGTGCATAAAAAGGCCGCCACAATAGAAATCGCAATGCCCTTGACGAACGCCATCGCCGCCGCAGGTGGATTGGGTGCTGGGGACAACAAGGCGCAGGCTGCCGCCAGACCGGCCAGCATCATATTGCCGTCCGTCCAGCCCGTCAGAATCCAGAATGCGCCCCCCAAGAGCACCGTCAACATGGCGCGAACCCCGTTTTCCAATGCCAGCGAGATATCCCGATAAAAAGGAATGGCGGGATATGTGCTTTGCGTGGGCAAACGATACAGAGCACGCAGGCTATCCAGGGCCGCCAGATAATCATCCAACTGCTCAATCAGACGATCTCCGGCAATCAGAAACGGGGCCGGTTCTGCCAGGCGCTCCAGAGGGCCGGTATTCAAGATTTCCTGCAAGCGGGCACGCAGCGGCATCAACACTGTACGGGCTCGCTCCAAACCGTCCGGGCCCTGTGAAACCAGTTGGGCAGCCTGCTTCCAGGCCTGCTCCCATTCTTGCCGCAAGGCCGCCAGTACGGGCATGGAAGTCAAGGTTTGCGGAAGCGGGCCCGCGCCCCCCAACATGGCGGAAAACAGGCAGGCAATGGCATGCCGCAAAGCGGTCGCTCGGGCGGCCAAATCGGCGGACTCCGCCTTGCCGACCGACAACAAATCATCCGCCCCGTACACATCCATCATCAATTGATGCCGTACACGCTCCTGCTCACTCTCTGCCGTCGTGCACGCATGAAGGGCCGATTGTCTGCCCGCCAGAACACGGGCCGTTTCCGAGGCCAGGCGCAATAACTGGGCCTGCAAGCGACTGCGTACGCTACGGGTACTGAACAAGGCAGACACCATGCCCAGGCACAGCACGCCCACCAGCACCGAAGAACCCCGCCCAATAACATGATCAAAGCTCAGTTGCGCTTGCCCCATGGCGCCATATACCGCCAGGCCTACCGTATAGCCTGCCAAGGCCGCCCCGTAAGACTTGTAGTGGCGCAGCAAACCCATGGCCATCACACACAAGCCCAGCCAGAATGCAAAGCCCAGCAAGAACAGCCAAGGCTGCTGCCCGAAGGCACTCATCAACACAAAGGCGGCCAGCATTCCAACCAGCGTGCCCAGCACCCGCCAGGTTCCCTTGCCTATCACCGCGCCTTGCACCGGGTTGATCACCAGTAGCACGCTGGATGCGGCGGAAAACGGCGCATGCAGATCCAGCAAATAAGCTACCGACAAGGCCAGCCACGCGGCCAGAATGGAACGCAGGATGTAGCCTGCACGGGGGCTGGTGATATCCACGGAACTGAGGGCCAGACCCATCCGAACAAGAAAGGCTTTCAGCCTGGAGGCAGACTGCGGTAAGGGACTGGCAGACGACACAAGAGGACTCTTTACAGTGATGAATGAAAATCACTATAAAAGTCCCCAATACTTCCGAAAAGTGAATTTATTGCACTCACTCAAGTGCGTTATACACACTTGAAAAGCCACCTTGAATTACAGCTTGCTGCGTTTGGCCGCCTGCGCATCGTCCTCAGTACACAAGCGATGGATGGTCGTGCGTAACCATTGGTGGGCCGGATCTGTCTGCAGGCGCATATGCCAGGCCTGCACCAACATGGCTGTCTCCATGGGTACCGGCAAATCAAACACCCGGATTGCCAAGCCCGCCGCTTTGGCACTGCTTGCCAGATGCTTGGGCAGCGGCAGCAAAAGATCGGAATCATGCAAGGCAAACAGCGCGGTGTAGGGATTGGACACCACCAGAGCCACATTGCGCTGCAAGCCGCTGGCCTGCAACAAGGCGTCCAGGTTGGATCGGCCCTTGCCCCGCCGCGACACATTGATATGGTCCCAGCGCACAAAGCGTTCCAGCGAAATATCTTCGTCAAAGATAGGATGGTGCTCCCGCGCGACACCCACAAAATGCGTCGTGAACAAGGGCTGTACATGAATATCCGGCGCCAGCTTGCGTGAGGCGCTGATGAACAGGTCAATACGGCCGCTACGCAAAGCGTCGTCATCCATATCGTCCTCTTCGGGAGACAGGCGCAGCATGGCTTTGGGCATTTCCTTGACCATGGCCTCCAGCAAATGACCCAGATGCACATTCACAAATTCGTCCGTCGCACGCACATTGAAACTGCGCTCCAGGGATAGCAGATCAATCTCGGTATTGGAACTTAAAACCTGGGTTGCCTGCTCCACCGCCGCCCGCACTTGTTCGCGCAAGGCATAGGCTCTGGGCGTAGGTAACAGCTTGCGCCCCACTTGCACAAACACGGGATCATCCAGCGTATCCCGAATGCGGCTCAAGGTTCGGCTCATGGCAGGCGGGCTCAGATTCATGCGCCGTGCCGCTCCCATGACGCTGCCCTCTTCCAGCAAGGCATCCAGTGCGAACAATAAATTCAGATCAGGGCGAGCCATAGTCAAAGCCTTTCATGGTTGCGTCAAACGGAATCGTAATGCCATTCAGATGATACTCAAAGCATGCACCCGCCTGCCAGGTCTGGCTACGAAGACAGGTATACTCGCCCAGACCGTTTTTACAGGAACGGTCTTTTCACCGAGGGGAGCCTGGCGAGCAGGCTGAGAAACTGCCTGGCCAGATTGCACCGCAGTGACCCGTTGAACCTGATCCGGGTCATGCCGGCGAAGGGACGGGT
>JAEXUU010000087.1 GCA_023452965.1 Pseudomonadota bacterium
CTGGATAGATTGAGGATGTGGCGCATGGTGGGTGACCACAACTGTCGGCCCATCATGCGGCTTCCCAAGCTCGCTGCGAATGAATGCAAGATCGAGCCGGTGTTCAGCCGCCGCATGCCAGGGCATGAAGCGGCTGTAGTGACCGCCCTCCTCCCGATACCGAATGAGGCGGTGGTCGTTCAGCTCCTGCCCGGCAAAGACCATCGACGGCTTGGGCGTGCCGAGAAGGCGATAGTCCGTCCAAAGCGTGCAGCCGATAAAGCGGACACGCTCGATGACTACCGTTCGGCGATGCAACAGATGGATACCGGCCGCCCGCCGGCTGATCGAGGAATGGAGAATCGACTACAACACCCAACGGCCCCATACCAGCCTCGGTGGCCTCACCCCGAACGAGTTTGCAACCCGGACCCGCAAGGGCCAAAGCGAGAACGGAGTCCAGTTATGAACGAGGGCAAATAGGGGGCAGCGCCAGCGCCGCCTGCTCCCGACCATGCCCTCCAACACCGCCGCCAGCGACAGAAGCCGGCGGGTCTGGTTGGCGTGCCTCGACCCCGCCGCAAGCCGAGGGCCGAGTCGTCCGTTCGAAGCTTCACCGCAGCAGCCATGGCGCGAATCCTCCTCGCGCCATCGAATCAGCGAAACGAGACGCTGAAAAGACCACGTGAGTCAGCATCAGCGGCCGTTGGTATAAGCCGGATACGGACAACGCTTTATCAATAGGCAAGAAAAAGAGGCACCGGACTGTTTTCAAGCAGCGAGCGCGTAACACCGCCCAGAACAGCCTGGCGGAAGCGCGAATGCACGAAAGCCCCCATAACGATAAGCTCTACCCCGCTGTCACGGACATACTGGCGAAGGGTTTCGGCGACATCGCCGCCAACCGCCACCAGGGTCACTTGTTCACTCTTGACGCCATGGCGCTCAAGGTAGCTGATCAAGCCGCTGGCGGGCGCAATGCCACTCAGATCCTTTTCCCCGCCAATCACGACGACCGAGACCCATTGCGCACTCTGCAAAAGCGGCAGCGCATCACCAACCGCACGAGCGGAGCGGGCGCTTCCGTCCCAGGCGATAGTGATCCGCCGCGGTTCGGGGCTGCCCCCCGTCTTCGGCACCACGATCACCGGACGACCACTGTTGAACAGCGCCTCCTCGATCGCATGGCGGTTGTTGCCAAGGAGATCGTTGCCCGCATCGAGAACTGTTACGTCCTGGAGGCGTGTCTGCTGGTTGAATCGCTCGGTCAGTTCGGCTTGGGCGAGATCGGGCTGGTCGACGACGCAGGTCAGGCCAGCTTCCCCGGCCGCGCCCCTGGCAGTGGTGGCGGCGGCCTCGACGAGCTCTCGCCGACGCTTGTTCTCTCCCGCAACGAGGCCAGCCGCAAAGCCGCCGATTGCGCTGTAAGGTGCCGATGCATGCGGAACGAAGGTCAGAAACGTCAAGCTCGCCTTGAAGCGGCGCGCCAGACCCACGCCGAAGCGCGCAGCAGCAGTCGCTGCGCCGTCATGCTCGTCGGACGGGATCAGCCCGATCAGGATGCTCTTCAGTTCATGCGTCATCTAGCTCTCCTCCGGCTGCACGTTCAGCATTTGCCGGACGTGTTAGCTCTCATACGTTCAACCCCTCGAACGGATGTGACTGTGACCACACGATAGCTTGAACCGGGACTTCGTCGTCGTCATTGCGCACGGAAATATCTTCGCCCAGCATAAAGGCCTCTTCTCCGAAACAGAGGCCGATCTTGTAACCGGCGTCGCTGCTAGACCCTGTAGTCGTCGCAACATTGCCCGCCGAGCGCGCCAGCCTCCAGTGCTGCTCGCCGTCATCGCGGAAGTCGGCAGCAGTCTTCGCATGCATGTGCATGGGATCGTCTACGTGATCAAGCACGGCCTGCAATGGAAGGACGCGCCGAAGGCGCTGCGGGCCGCACAAGACGCTGTACAACCGCTCCATCCGCTGGAGCCGCATGGGGGTGTTCGACCGCATCTTCGCCGGCCTCGCCGGTGAGTGGCCAAAGCCGGAGCGGATCATGATTGACGCCACCCAGCTGAAGGCTCACCGGACAGCGGAACCTGAACTCGTTGCCCTGCGCACAATGTCCAGCCGTCAAAGCGCTGCCTCCATCGCGAGAAGGAGCCGGGCTTGAGCGGTATATTAGCGGTATATTATAGCGAATTCTGCGTGGGTACGGATTGATTTGGCGCAAGGCGTATCGCCGAAGAGCCTTGCAGACTGATTTTTGATCAGACAATAGGCGAAATTGGACCGGCGGATTTTCAGAATGAACTCGCGGATCGTCGACGTTTCTTGAGGCCGGCATACGGAAATGGCCGATTATGCTTGAAAAGCCTCGTTCGTTGCGTGCACATGAATCTGGCCTTCGAGCTACTGCGCCATCGAGATTGACGGTTGCGATTTCCGTGCGCCGGCATCGTCGGATCGAGAGGCACGCTGGTCGCTCGCACGTGCCGCTGATGCACGATGCGGTGTCTGGATATCCACCCGACCCGTTTTGTCCTCCACCGAAGGCCGCTCCCTTGCGGTCCCTGCAAATCCGGGAGAGATAAACATGGCCATTCTTGTCGCTTGCGATCTCAGCCCGCGCTCGGGGCCGGCCATGCATCGGGCCCTGCAGCTCGGGCGGGATTTGGCGCTGCCTGTCGAGATCGCCTATGTCGTCGATAGTGATCTGCCGGCTCCGCTCCGCGATCAGTCGATCGCATGGGCGCAGGCGGCGCTGGACCGCGAGGTCGATGCTGCGCTCGCCGCCAGTGACGTCCGACCCGGCATCAAGCTGCTTGTCGGCAAAGCCAAGCACGAGATCGTGGAACGTGCCCACGCCATTTCGGCCGACCTGATCGTCCTGGGCTTCCATGACGGTGCCAAGGACAGCATTTTCAGCTTCGCGGACACGACTGCGGGCCACATCCTTCGGGCAAGCGACCTACCGATTCTGCTTGTCAGAGCCGCGCCCCTGCGTCCTTATCGGCAAGCGCTGGTCGGGGTGGATTTCTCCATTTTCGCCAAGTCCGCCGTCCGGCATGCCCAGCGGTTCTTTCCCAAGACCGCTTTGACCCTGGTGCACGCATACCACATCCCCTTCAAACTGCGGCTGGGCACTCCGGAGTATATCGAGGAGATGACCGCGGTCGCGGCGGAGGAATTTGAAACCTTCCTGGCTGACGAGATGGACATCCTGCTCAAGCGCACGGAAGAACGTGCTCCCGGGGAGAGCCACATCGACACCCGCCTGGTCGAAGGTCTCCCCGCAACCGTGCTGCGCGCCCAGCAGTCCGAGACAGGCGCAGAACTGATCGTCATCGGGACCCATGGCGCGTCGGGTGTGACGCGCGCGATCTGGGGAAGCGTGGCCCAGGATCTGCTCGACCGCGCGCCTTGCGACATTCTCGTCGTGCACGGCTTCCAGAGCCTTGGGCCACGACCTTAAAGGGCAGGCGCCTGACTGATCGAGACCGCTCAGGCTCTACGACTTCGGCCGAGATGTGGCGACGAGGCCGCCTATCGGTCGCAGCCCGCGCCGCGCCGGTTACCCTTAGACCGGTTCCCTGGGACCGGGCAGGCCCGAGTCCGAGGCAGGGTTCACGAACGCTTCGCTAGGCCGAACGCGCCAGCCGCGATGCTGGCACGCCTGTTTCATTTCCCAAATCGCGCCGCGCTCGGCGGCCTGGAGAGCCGCATATCGTGGACGCCTATATCATCCTGCTCGTGGGCTTCGGCTGCCTCGTCCTTCTAACGGCCTGGCTGCCGATGGTCCTGACACGCGCGCCTCTTTCGCTGCCGATCGTCTGCGTGGCGATCGGCGCGGGCGTGTTCGCACTGGCGGGCGTGCAGGCTGTCGTTCCCCATCCGCAAAACCATCTCTCGGTCGTCGAGCGCTTTTCGGAGATGGTCGTGATCATTTCGTTGATGGGAGCTGGCCTGAAGCTCGACCGGCGGATCGGCTGGAGGCGCTGGATCCTGACCTGGCGGCTGCTCGGGATCGCTATGCCGCTAACCATCATCGGTCTGGCAC
>JAEXUU010000095.1 GCA_023452965.1 Pseudomonadota bacterium
ACGCCGATGATCTGGCGCGGGCCGATGGTGATCTCGGCGATCACCCAGATGCTGCGGGAGGTCGCCTGGGGCGAGCTCGACGTGCTCGTCGTCGACATGCCGCCGGGCACCGGCGACGCCCAGCTCACCATGGCCCAGCAGACCCCGCTCGCCGGCGCCGTCATCGTCTCGACGCCGCAGGACCTTGCTCTGCTCGATGCCCGCCGCGGCGTCGCCATGTTCAGGAAGGTCGAGGTGCCAATCCTCGGCATCGTCGAGAACATGAGCTATTTCGTCTGCCCGGAATGCGGCCACCGCTCCGACATCTTCGCCCATGGCGGCGCGCGGCACGAGGCTGAGCGCCAGGGCGTGCCCTTCCTCGGCGAGATCCCGCTGGCGATGCCGATCCGCGAGACCTCCGATGGCGGCCGCCCGATCGTCGCGAGCGACCCGGACAGCGCCCATGCCAAGGCCTATCTCGCAATCGCGCGACAGGTCCGGGACGGGCTGAGCGGCCCGGTGCGGGCGGCGCCGCGCATCGTCATCGAATAGACGGCGCCGTCACGCCGCGCGGCGACCGGCCGACGCGTCCCGCTCGATCAGTACCCAGATATGGCCGAAAGGGTCGAACAGCGAAGCGACCCGCCGCCCCGCGACATCGGTCTGGACCTCGTCGCGCAGCGTCGCCCCGGCCGCGATCGCCTGCGCGAAACAGCCCTCAATGTCCGGGACGGTCAGCTGGATGATCGTGCTGACGCCCCCTGCCACCTTCGGAAAGAAGGGGCCGCCACGGGAAGGCTCGGCTTCGCGCCGCGGATTGGCGCCGGCTACGGCGATTACGGTCGCGCCAAGGCGCATTTCCACGCCCGCCAGCGCCCCGTCGATATGGTGGGCTTGAACCTGCCTCGCGCCAAAGGCGCTGCCGTAGAAGTCGGCCGCTTCCCGCTCTCGACCATGCTCGACGAAGATCGCCAAGCCGAGGCTGACATCCTGCTCCATCGCGAATCCCCTTCATCCTGTCGCGCTGACGAGGGAGCCGACAAAGCCGGCGCTTTCTTGACGCCTGCCCTGCCTCAGGGCGCACGCGGCACCAGCACTTCGACGCGCTGGTTGCGGGCGCGGCCATCGGCGGTGGCATTGGCGGCGATCGGCTCGCTAGCGCCGCGGCCTTCGGCGCCGAGGCGGCCTTTGTCGCTCAGGCCGGCCCGCAGCTGTTCGGCGACCGCGGCAGCCCGGGCGGCCGAGAGCGCCTGATTGTCCTTGTATGCTGCGCCTCTTGCCGGCGCCCGGTCGTCGGTATGGCCGACGACCCGCACCGCACCAGGCTGCTGCTCGACGAGCGCGGCGATACGGCGCCCCGACGCGACGAAACCCGGCAGCAATTCGGCGCGGCCGGGCTCGAAGCTGCCGGCATTGGCGATGCGGATCGCGATCCAGCCACCGAACCGGTCGACGGTGACCATTCCGCTGGCGATCTCGGCAGCGAGCCCGGCCCGAATCCGCGGCAGCTGGTCCAGCCGCGGCGTGGAGGCGGGTGCGAGCGAACGCACAGGGGCAGATTGAGAGGCAAGCGCCGGCGCCTCGGCCGGGTGCAGGAGCGCGGCAGGCGGCGGAACCGGGTGAGGCGCCGGCACCGGGAAGAACAGGTCCAGCAGCCACAGCGTCAGCGCCGCCACGAGCATCACGCCGGCGGCCAGCGCTGCGCCATAGCCGGCGATCCGGACGATCTTCCTCGGGGCGTCGGCAGTCTCGCTCATCGGCCCAGCCTTCGCTCTCCTCCCCTGTCACCGCTTGCGGCCACGGCCATGCGCATTGCGCAAGCAGAGCCTGCGGCGAATCCGACGGAGCGAACCCGACCATGCCCTCGCGCGCCATGCAAGTTCCCGACGGCACGCCTCTGGTAACGGAAGGTCTAACCCACTAATGTTCACTTTACGTTCTAATCAACAAGGAAAGCGGCCATGACCGTCCAGCCGGCGCGCCATATCGGCATCGGCATCAAATGCCCGTTCGCGGAGGCCTACGAATTCCTGGCGGAGCCGGAGAATTTTCCGAAATGGGCGTCAGGCCTCGGCCATTCCTTCGAGCCCGCCGGGGGGCTCGACTGGCGGGCGCAGACGCCGATGGGCCCAATGACGCCTCGCTTCAGCCCCCGCAACGCGCATGGCGTGCTCGATCACAGCATCATCCCCGATGGTGGCGCGCCGATGCACAATCCGATGCGGCTCCTCGCCAATGGCGAGGGCTGCGAGCTGGTGTTCACGCTCTATCGCCGTGGCGGCGTGACGGAGGAAGAGTACGAGCGCGACGCGGCCTGGGTCGCGCATGACCTCGCGGGGCTGAAGGCGCTGCTGGAGAGCGCCGGCAGTCTCAGAGCCTGACGCCGCTGGTCGCGAAGGCGACCTCGACAGGGCGCTGGAAATTGGCGAGCACGAGGCTGGCCGCATAGGCGGCTGCAACGGCGAAAACGACGGCGAAAACGAAGGACTTCATGCTGCTTCCCCCCAGATAGCATGCCGATAGGCAGAGCTTATCGCTGGAAGCTAGTCACTCCGGCAGGGGCGATCAAGCCGTGCCCAGCAGGACATGAAGTCGCTCCGCCTCGGCGAGGTCCTCCGGGCGGTTGGCGTTGAAGAAGGGATCGACCGGCTCGGTCGCCCATTCGGCACTGGCGACGCCGTGGCGGGCGGTCCAGCGGTCGATCTTGCGCTCGTCCTCGACGGTCAGCGCGTGGCGGAGCGCTTCGCGCAGCGACACCGGCCAGAGCCCGATCACCGGATGGGTCCAGCCGCCCGAGGCGGCGCAGGCCAGCGGCACCCCGGCAGCAAGGCGCTCCGCATGCAGGCGCGCGACGAGGTCGCGCGGAATGAAGGGCGTGTCGGCGGCGACGCTGACCATCCAGTCGACGCCCGGACGGTTCTGCGCCAGCCAGTCGAGGCCTGCGAGGATGCCGGCGAGCGGCCCGGCGAAATCCGGCACGCTGTCGCCGGCCACCGGCAGACCGTAATCGGCAAAGCGCGCCGGGTCGCCATTGGCGTTGATCAGGAGCCCGTCGCATTGCGGCGCCAGACGTTCGATCACATGGGCGAGGATGGTGCGGCCGGCAATGGTGCGCAGCGGCTTGTCGCCGCCGCCCATGCGGCGGGCAAGCCCGCCGGCGAGCAGGAGGCCGAGCGTCGCCGGGCGCGTATTCTCAGACGGCTCAGTCATCGCCGCCCGCGCCCTTGCGACGATGCTTGCCGCCCTCGTCCTCGACGCTGTCGGGATCCTGATCGAAGACGATGCGGTCCTCGCCGGAGAGCGCGATGAAGCGCTTGCCGCGGGCGCGGCCGATCAAGGTCAGCCCCGCCTTGCGCGCGAGCTCGACCCCCCATTCGGTGAAGCCGGAGCGCGAGACCAGGATCGGGATGCCCATGCGCACGGTCTTGATCACCATCTCCGAGGTCAGGCGGCCGGTGGTGTAAAAGATCATTTTCCCGGGATCGACATCGTGGCGGAAGAGCCAGCCCGCGACCTTGTCGACGGCATTGTGGCGGCCGACATCCTCCATATAGACCAAGGGCTTGTCCTGCTCGCAAAGCACGCAGCCATGGATCGCGCCGGCTTCCAGATAGAGCGAGGGCGTGGTGTTGATCTTGCGGGTCAGGGCGTAGAGCCAGCTGGTACGCAGCTCGGCCTTCGGCAGCTCGATCTCGTCGATCGCCTCCATCAGGTCGCCGAAGGCGGTGCCCTGGGCGCAGCCGGAGGTCAGGGTCTTCTTTTTCAGCTTCTGCTCGAAATCGGTGCGCTCGGGCGTGCGCACCACCACGACCTCGAGCTCCTCGTCATAGTCGACAGCTTCGACGAGATCGCCGCGCCTCAGCATGTTCTGGTTGAGCAGGTAGCCCAACGCAAGATAGTCGGGATGATCGCCGATCGTCATCATCGTGACGATCTCCTGAGCGTTCAGGTAGAGCGTCAGCGCCCGCTCGGTGACGACCCGTGTCTCGACCGCAGCCCCGCTCTGGTCGATGCCGCGCACGGTGGCGCCGAGCCGTGCCGCCGCGGGGTCCGGGCGGACGAGATAGTCGTCAAGGAAATCGCCACCGGTCGGCAAGGTTGCTCCAAGCTCCGCGCAGGCGGTCAGGCGGGCTGGCGCAGGCAGGACAGCGCCCAGCCCTCGATGGCGGCGCGCTCCGGCGGCAGACGCTCCCAGGCCTCGCCGACGAACTCGCCCCAGGCATCCAGCATATCCTCGCGAACCGCGGTCAGGAGCGGCAGCCCGCTGAGGAAACCGGCCGCGATCTCGGCCCGCAGGCCCTGGCCGAGCGCTTCCTGCTTGCCGAACTTGTTAATGATCAGGAGATCGACGGTTCCGTCGATGGCGCTCGCCACCGCACCGCCCGCGGCGGCGAGCCCGGCCGCATCGAGCCGGCATCCGGTCGCCCCCGCACCGCGGTCCTCACTGATCGCGAAGATCCGGCCCGAAGCGAGGTCTTCCAACGCCATGCTGGCGCAGCCGCGCTGGCAATCATCCTGATTGTGCTGGACCACGCCGCCGAGCCGCACGGCCTCCTGCCGGAGTCGGCCGGCAACCTCCGCCATCAACTCGTCGATGGGGAAGCCTGAGACATAGACGATCGCGGCGAGTTGAGCGCTCATATCGCCCCTTCATCTCACGGAATCCGGGCCGCGGCCAGTGGGCTTTCGCCGCACCCGGCAACGCTTCCGCAACGAGATGCCGCGCCAGTGTTGCGCCGCACCTACAGCCGCAAGCCCCGGCAGGCGCTAGGGTGCTGAGGGCTGGCGCCGGCGATCCCTCCGGAGACGCGGCCTTGTGCTTGAACGCGTACCGCCGATGATCCGCCCGAACGCCCCGACTCCGCTCGACCCCGCCGCCTCCTCGGCGCTGCTGCTGCGTCGCATCGGCTTTGCGACGCTGGCGCTCGCCTTGCCGCTGGCTTCGCTGGTCTCGCGCCGCGCCGCCGTGGTGCTGGCGCCGATCGGCGTCGTGCTCCTGGTGATCGCCGCGCTGATCGAGAACCCTTCCGAGTTCGGCGACAATCTCAAGAACTCGCTCTCCGGCTTCGCCGGATTGACCCTGCTCGCGCTCGTCGCCTGGGCGGTTCTGTCGCTGGTCTGGAGCCCCTATACCGGCTCGGCCAG
>JAEXUU010000098.1 GCA_023452965.1 Pseudomonadota bacterium
CCGGCGATGTCGGGCGGCGGTTCGGGCGGCTCGCGGGCCTCGAGCCATCTCGACGACGACATTCCGTTCTAGCCTTCGCGGCGGACGGACGATTTCGGCGGTCTCTTGGTCCGGAGGCGTCTCGCAAGAGGCGCCTCTTTTCGTATGCTGCGGGACGAGGGGCGCGGGCGGGAGCGATGCAGGGCTGCATGCTGAAGCTGGACCATCTCACCGTGATCGCTCCGACGCTTGCCGAGGGCGTCGCGCATGTGCGGGCCTGCCTCGACCTCGACGTCCCCTTCGGCCAGCGCCATCTCTATATGGGCACGCATAACCACCTGCTTCAGCTCGGCGGCCCGGTCTATCTGGAGGTCGTGGCGCTCGATCCGGAGGGTAGGGCGCCAGGCCGGGCGCGCTGGTTCGGCCTCGACGATCAAAAGCGGGTCAGGGCCGATTGGGAGGAGGGGCAGCGCCTGCGCGGCTGGGTCGCGCGGACCGATGCGATCGACGCGGTGCTCGCCGGCCACGGCGGCATCTTCGGCCGCAAGGTCGCGCTTCCCGCAAACGATCCGTCCTTCGATTTCGCCATTCCCGACGATGGCGCGCTGCCCATCGACGGGGCGGCGCCCTCCGTGATCGACCGGCGCGGCAAGCCACGCTCGATGGCTGCGATCGCCGATCTAGGGGCGCGCCTGCGCGGCTTCTGCCTCGCGCATCCGGAGCCGGAGACCATCGCGGCGCTCTATCGCGAGCTCGCGGTCGAGGGCGCTCCGGCGCTCTCTCGGGGTCCGAGGCTGCGCTATCGCGCGCAGATCGAGACGCCGGCGGGGCTGAAGGACCTCACTTGAGCGCTGCCGATGTGCGGTTCGCGGTCGGTCGATGCGGCCGGTCGGAAGGCCGTCGGCGAACCTCCCGCGGGCCGCAGGGCGGCTGCCCGCCCGCGGCGATGGACAAAGCCGGCGAAATGGCCAATCTCCTCGTTATCGCCACGCTGTCCTGCGAAACCCTGCCATCATGACCATTCACGATTCCGCCGTTCCCGCGCTCTCCGTCTGGGTCGCGCTGGAGAGCCCCACCCATCACGTGCCCGGCGTCAACGGCATGATGGATCTCGTCGCGAGCGAGGTCGAAGGCCTGCCGATCGCGGTCGAGCGCATTCCGGGCCGTGACGGGCTCGGCGACAGCCTGGTGCTGCGCGCCGGCGTCGACAATGGCGAGAAGGCGGTCGCGCTGATGTCGCATCTCGACACGGTGCACCCGGTCGGCACCACCGCCAAGGACCTGCCGGTCCGGGTCGAGGGCGACCGGCTTTACGGGCCCGGCGTCTACGACATGAAGGGCGGTGCCTGGCTGGCGCTGCAGGCCTTCAAGGATGCCGCCAAGGCCGGTGCGGCCCGGCGGCCCATGGTCTTCCTGTTCACGCCGGACGAGGAGATCGGCTCGCCGACGACGCGCGGGCTGATCGAGGATATCGGCCGCCGATCGATGGCGGTGCTGGTCACCGAGCCGGCACGCGAGGGCGGCAAGATCGTCACCGCGCGCAAGGGCGTCGGCCGCTTCGAGGTCAAGATCGAGGGGCGCCCGGCCCATTCCGGCTCGCGCCATGCCGATGGCCGCAACGCCATCCGCGAGGCGGCGCACCAGATCCTCGCCGTCGAGGCGATGACCGACTATTCGCGCGGCATCACCACCACGGTCGTGCTGGTCGGCGGCGGCACGGCGGCGAATGTCGTGCCGCAGCATGCCTGGTTCAGCGTCGATTGCCGCGTCACCACCGTTGCCGACGGCGTCGCGATGGAAAAGCGCATCCTCGGCCTCAAGCCCCATGATCCTGATGTGAAGGTCATGGTCAGCGGCGGCATGAACCGTCCGCCCTATGAGAAGACCGCCGAGGTCTCGGCGCTCTACGAGAAGGCGAGGACGATTGCCGCCGCAAGCGGCTTCGACCTGCAGGACTGCCCGATGACCGGCGGCGGCTCGGACGGCAATTTCACCGCGGCGCTGGGCGTCCCTACGCTGGATGGGCTCGGCATCGACGGCGACGGCGCCCACACCTTGCAGGAATACGGGCTGATCCCGTCGATCGCCCCGCGCCGGGCGCTGATCAAGGGGCTGCTCGAGACGCTGTGAGATTCCCTTCTCCTCTCGGGGGAGAAGGTGCCGGCAGGTGTATGAGGGCGGTGCGACCGGGGGACCCGATAGTCGCCTGAGCCTGTCCTTCCCTCATCCGTCAGCGCTTCGCGCTGCCACCTTCTCCCCCGAGGGGAGAAGGAAGAAGAGCCCCCTTCCGTTAGCCGGGCAAATCCGCTCTGATCCGCCTCAAGGCCGAGAAGCCGGCCGGAGCAAGGGAGCGCGGCATGAAGGGCTGGATCGCGGGCGTGCTGGGTGTCGTCGGGATGATGGTGACGGGAATGGCGGACGCTCAGGAGCTGATCGTCGAGAAGAAAATCTTCGAGCTGCCGAGCTACACCACGCAAGGCGGGCGCACGCTGAAGAACGTCAAGGTCGGCTGGGAGAGCTACGGCACGCTCAACGC
>JAEXUU010000119.1 GCA_023452965.1 Pseudomonadota bacterium
TCGGCGATGAACTCGACCGTGCCGGCCCCGACATAGCCGACGGCCTTCGCCGCCTCGGTCGCCGCTCTGCCCATGGCGGCGCGCACCTCCGGCGTCATGCCCGGCGCCGGCGCCTCCTCGATCACCTTCTGGTGGCGGCGCTGCAGCGAGCAATCGCGCTCATAGAGATGGACGACATTGCCATGGCTGTCGCCGAAGACCTGGATTTCGACATGGCGCGGCGAGAGCACGTATTTCTCGACCAGCACCCGCGCATCGCCGAAGGCGTTCTTGCCCTCGCGCTGGGCGCTGGAGAGCGCGTCGGCGAAGTCCTCCGCCCGGTCGACCTTCTTCATGCCCTTGCCGCCGCCGCCGGCGACCGCCTTGATCAGCACGGGATAGCCGATCCGCGCGGCTTCTTTACTGAGGAAATCGACGCCCTGCTCGGCGCCGTGATAGCCAGGAACGACCGGAACATTCGCCTTCTCGACCAGCGCCTTGGCAGCGTCCTTCAGGCCCATGGCCCGGATCGCCGAGGCCGGAGGGCCAACGAAGACGATGCCGGCGGCGGCGCAGGCATCGGCGAAATCGGCGTTCTCGGAAAGGAAGCCATAGCCCGGATGGATGCAGGCCGCGCCGGCCTCCTTGGCAACCGCGAGGATCTTGTCGGCGTCGAGATAGCTCTCGCGCGCCGGCGCCGGGCCGATCCGATAGGCCTCGTCAGCCATCTCGACGAACAGTGCCTGCGCATCGGCGTCGGAGTAGACCGCGATGGTGCGCAGGCCGAGCCGCTTGGCGGTGCGGATCACCCGGCAGGCGATCTCGCCTCGATTGGCGATCAGGATGGAGGGCAGTTTTGCGGCAATCGACATGTCGGCTTCCTCGGGCGCAATCCGCGAGCGGTGACGCCTGTTATAGCCGACCCAAGGCCCGTGTCTGCGCCATGTTGCGCAGGGTGCGGATGGGCGCTTGCACCGGAACCTCGCCGTCATTGCGAGCGCAGCGAAGCAATCCAGGAGGCCTCGCTCTGCCGCCCCTGGATTGCTTCGTCGGCTGAGGCCTCCTCGCAATGACGGGAAGCGCCGCGTTCATGGGATCGGCACCTTCAGGCCAGTAGCCGCAGCCGCCGCCCGAGCTTCAGCGTCAGCGTCGTCCCTACCAGCAGCCCGATGCCGAAGACCCAGCCCGAGACCGCGCCCGCCGAAATGCCGGAGAGCAGCGTACCGACCGTGCAGCCGAGCCCGATCACCGTGCCCCAGCCGAGCAGCGCCCCGCCGATCAGCCCGCGCAGCACATGGCCTCCATCGGGACGCTTCGGCTTGAACTCGCCGGCGGCGAGCGCGGCCGCAAAGGCCGAGGCGACGATTCCGGCGATGAACAGGCCGTTCGGGGTCAGCAGCGCGTCGCGGATCGCGGTGGCGCAGCCACGGAAGCTGTCGAGCCCTTCGTGCCGGGAAGGCAGCAGCTCGAAATGCGTCGCAAGCTGGCGCGAACGCGAGCCGATCTCGGCGGTGACGCCGAGCGGTGAAAGGCGCAGATAGGCGGCGATGCCGATCAGCCCGACGAAGAGCCCACCGAGCCAGGCGGGCCAGCGCCGCTGGAAGATCGCGGCCAGCGGGTCGGTGGCGGCATGCGGAGCGGCGGCAACCGGGGCGGGGCGACCGGTGCGCAGCAGCCAGTAGGCCAGCCCGCCGAGCACCGCGAGCCCGGCGATCAGCGCGCCGCCATAGCCGAGCTGGCGCGGCAGCCACAGTACCGGCGATTCCGAGATCGCGCCGAGATAGAGCGGGTTCCAGCTCAGGAAGCCGAGGATGAAGCCGGCGACCGCACCGATCAGCGCGAAGGGCGAGGTCGGCGAGCCCTCGCCCAGCCGATAGAGATGGGCGCTGATGCAGGAACCCGAGATCGCCATGCCGGCACCGAAGGCCAGGCCGGCGAGCAGCAGCGCCGGGCCGACCGGGCCGATGTGGGCCGTCGGCGGCAGGCGCATCCCCGACGGGTCGGGTAGCCAGGCGCCGTAGATCAGCGTGTAGCCGACGAGCCCGACGCCCAGCGCCGCGACGATGCCGAGCAACCCCTGCGGATCGCGCCGGTCGAGCCAGTCCTTCCAGATGCAGAAGAAGCAGAAGCGCGAACGCTGCAGCACGAAGCCGAAGGCGACGCCGAGGATCAGCGAGAGCTGAAGCTGCGTCGCCGGCTCGGCATGGCGGCCGACGAAGTGGATCGCCGCGGCAAGGCCGATCAGGACGGCGGCCGCAATGAAAAGGCGCAGCGGCGGAAGCGTGCTCGCCTCCGCCGCCCCGCTCTGCCGGCGCGCCTGCTCATAGTCGAGCGCGCCGCCATCGTCGGAAATGCTCATGGCTCTGGAGCGCCGCCGCTTACTTGCCGGTCCAGACCGTGCCGGCCGGGTTGCTGATCGGCAGGCCGACGACATTGCCGTACTCGGTCCAGGAGCCGTCATAGTTGGCGACCTGGTAGCCGAGCACGCGCGAGAGGATGAACCAGGTGTGGCTCGAGCGCTCGCCGATGCGGCAGGTGGTGATCACCGGCTTCGAGCCGTCGATGCCGGCCTCGGCATAGAGCTTCTTCAGCTCCTCGACCGGCTTGATCGTGCCGTCGGCCTGGTTGACCGCCCGCGCCCAGGCGACGTTGACCGAGCCCGGGATATGGCCGGCGCGCAGCGCCAGTTCCTGGAAGCCGGCCGGCGCGATGACCTTGCCGGAGAACTCGTCGGGCGAGCGGATGTCGAGGATGCGGGCGTCGGATTTCTTCTCGACGGTCGCGACGACATCGGTCAGGCGGGCGCGCAGCTTGCGGTTCGGCTCGGCGACGGTGAAGCCCGAGGCCTTGACTGCGACGGGGTTGGTCGCGACCGGGCGCTTCTCCAGCTCCCACTTCTTGCGGCCGCCATCGAGCAGTTTCACATTGTCGCGCAGGCCGTAAATGTCGAACACCCAGGCGCCCCAGGCGGCGACCCAGTTGTTGCTGTCGCCGTAGAGGACGACGGTCGTGTCCTTGTCGACGCCGAGCTTGCGGGCGAGCGCCTGGAACTTCTCGGGGCTGGCGATGTCGCGCGAGACGGTCTCGACGAGATCGGTGTGCCAGACGACGTTCTGGGCGCCCGGGATATGGCCGCGCTCATAGACGCCCGGCTCGACGCTGACCTCGACGATGCGGACCTTGGGATCGCTCAGGTTCTTCTCGAGCCACTCGGTGGTGACGAGCGGCCCCGACTGGGCGAAGGCGGCGGTGCTGGCCAAGAGGCCCGCAGCCAGCGCCAGGGCGCCGCGGCGAAGAAGGGAAATCACGGACATTCTCGGCTCCTTGCTGCCGATCAGCCGGGTTTCGCGGGCTGGATCGGCGTGAAATCGGAGCCGCCATGATTTCGCCACACCCCGCCCAAGAGAAGCCGGACAGGATTTTTTTGTTTGCTATCAAGGCGGAAGAAGGCAGTCGTACGACCTTGGTTGGAGGAGAAATTTCTTCTCAAGCCACCGCCTCATCAGCCCCAAGAGGTCATCCCGGCCGAAGCGACGCGAAGAGCCGGGATCCATTCCGGAACGCCAATCGGAAAGGTTCCGGAATGGATCCCGGGTCTCCCTCCGGTCGCCCGGG
>JAEXUU010000179.1 GCA_023452965.1 Pseudomonadota bacterium
ATCCCACCTCCGGCGCGGCGCAGGCGATCCGCGAGGTCGTGCTGCAGAACATCTTCGAAGGGCTGGTTGCGATGGACCGCACCGGCAAGATCGTGCCGGCGCTGGCCGAAAGCTGGACGGTTTCGCCTGACGGCCTGACCTATACCTTCAAGCTGCGCGGCAATGCCCGCTTCCATGACGGCACGCCCTTCTCCGCGCATGACGTCAAGTTCTCCTTCGAGCGCGCCGTCGCGCCCGACTCGACCAATGCCCAGCGCTGGATCTTCACGCCGATCGCCGCGATCGAGGCGCAAGATCCGGTGACGGTCGTGATCAGGCTGAAGCAGCCGACGGCGAATTTCGTCTACGGCCTCGCCTGGGGCGACGCGATCATCGTCTCGCCGGCGACCGCGGCGGACAACAAGACGAAGCCGGTCGGCACCGGACCGTTCAAGTTTGCGCGCTGGAACCGCGGCGACCGGCTCGAATTCGAGCGCAATGCCGACTACTGGGGCCCGAAGCCGGCGCTCGCCAAGGCCGTGTTTCGCTTCATCGGCGATCCGCAGGCCCAGGTCGCGGCGCTCCGGGCCGGCGACATCGACGCCTTCACCAATCTTTCGGCGCCGGAGGCGATCCCGCAGCTCAAGGCCGATCCGAAGCTCAAGGTCACGCTCGGCAAGACCGAGGGCGAGACCATCCTCGCCATCAACAACGCCAAGGCGCCGTTCAGCGATGTCAGGGTCCGCCAGGCGATCGCGCATGTGCTCGACCGCAAGACCATCGCGCTCGGCGTCTACGGCTTCGATCTCGATTATATCGGCAGCCATTTCTCGCCGCTGCACCCGGCCTATGTCGACCTGACGGCCACCTATCCGGTCGACATCGCCAAGGCGAAGAGCCTGCTTGCGGCGGCCGGCTTCCCGAACGGCTTCTCCTGCACGCTGCGCCTGCCGCCGCCGGCCTATGCAAGGCGTGGCGGCGAGATCATCGCGGCCTTGCTGGCGCAGATCGGCATCAACGCCGAGATCGAGCCGCTGGAATTCCCGCAATGGCTGGAGCGGGTCTTCCGGGGGCGGGATTTCGACCTCACGGTGATCGCCCATACCGAGCCGCTCGACATCGGCAATTATGCGCGCGACGACTACTATTTCCAGTACAGGAACCCCGAGTTCAAGGCGCTGATGGCCAGGATCGACACGACGCTCGACGAGGCCGAGCGCAATAAGCTCTATGGCGAGGCGCAACGCATGCTGGCGCGCGATGCGGTCAACGGCTTCCTCTTCATCCTGCCGAAGCTGACGGTGACCAAGGCTGACCTCGAAGGCATGTGGACGGACTGGCCGCTGCCGCTGACGCCGCTGGCGGAGGTGCGTTGGCGGTAGCGGATGGTGACAGCTTCGACGTCATTGCGAGCGCAGCGAAGTAATCCAGAGAGACATGGAGCGCTGCCGCCCCTGGATTGCTTCGTCGCTTCGCTCCTCGCAATGACGCCGGGGGGCCGGGATGACGTAGTAGGTGTCGGTTCACGGGACGGAGGGAGCAGTCTGTGACCGCCTACCTGCTCCGCCGGCTCCTGGCCCTGGCCGCCACCTTGATCGGCGCCGCGCTGGTGATCTTCCTCGTGCTCGAAATCCTGCCGGGCGATCCGGCGGCGGTGACGCTCGGCCTCAATGCCGCGCCCGAAGCGCTGGCGGCGCTGCGCACGGAAATGGGCCTCGACCGGCCGGCTCCGGTGCGTTTCCTCACCTGGATCGGCGGGCTCCTGACCGGCGATCTCGGCCTCAGCTACACTTATCGCGTGCCGGTGACGCAACTGATCGGCGAGCGCATGGTGGTGACGCTGCCGCTCGCCGCGATGGCGATCCTGCTCGCAATGGCGATCGGTATTCCGCTCGGCGCCGTCGCGGCGGCGCATCACAATCGGCCGGGCGATGCGGCCGTGATGGTCTTCGCGCAGGCGGGCCTCGCGATTCCGAATTTCTGGTTCGGGCTCCTGCTGGTGCTGGTCTTTGCGGTCGGCGCCGGCTGGCTCCCGGCTGGCGGCTTTCCCGGCTGGAGCGCCGGGCTCGTGCCCGCCTTCAAGGCGCTGCTGCTGCCGGCGATCGCGCTCGCCCTGCCGCAGGCGGCGATCCTGGCGCGCGTCACCCGGGCGGCGATGCTGGAGACGATGCAGGAGGATTACGTCCGGACCGCCCGGGCCAAGGGGGTGAGCCGGCGCCGGACCATGCTGCGCCATGTGCTGCGCAATGCGCTGATCCCGGTCGTCACCATTCTGGGCTTGCAGTTCTCGGTGCTGATCGCCGGCGCGATCATCATCGAGAACGTCTTCGCCCTGCCGGGACTCGGGCGGCTGGTCTTCCAGTCGATCGCCCAGCACGACCTCATCGTCGTCAAGGACCTCGTCATGCTGTTCTGCACGCTGGTCGTGCTGGTCAATTTCCTGGTCGAGCTGCTTTACGGCGTCATGGACCCGCGCCTGCGGCAGGCGGATTGACGCGATGGCTCAGCTTTCAATGCCAGCCGAGACCGATGCGGGCGGCGCCAGCCGGAACGAAGGGCCGCGGCTCGAGATCGGGCAGCTCGACCGGCACGATGCGGACCGCCTCGACGATATCCTCGGCGAAATCCGGATCGACGCGCAGTGCCGACAGAGGGCGCGGCTCGGGAACGGCAAGCCCGTCCTCGACCATCGCGGCGACATGCCGGGAAAGCGCGCGGCTGCCGCGGCGCACGGCTTCGTCGAGGCTGTCGGCGGAACAGATGCAGCCCGGAAAATCCGGGAAGCTGATGCCGAAAACGCCGGCCGACTGGTGAATAAGCGCGATGACGCGCGGCATAGCCTGAACCTCCTCTCGAACGGACGAATGCTCAGCCCATTGGCTTGCCCGACCATAGCCCAGTTCGCCCCGTCGAGGGGGCGCAACTGCGGCAGGAGCCGTGCGACATGAGGCCGCCGCCGCTCGTTGTGCCGGGGCGTGCGCGGCGCTGGTGGGCCAGCCCATCCTTCCTTGTCGGTCTTATCCTCGCCGGGCTCGTCGTCGCCGCGGCGCTGATCTCCTATTTCTGGACGCCCTATGATCCCAAGCAGATGGCGATCCTCAAGCGTCTGCGGCCGCCCTCGGCCGAACACTGGTTCGGCACCGACCAGTTCGGCCGCGACATCTTCTCGATGATCATGGTCGGCGCCCGCAATTCGCTGGCGGTCGGCCTCGGCGCGGTCGGGCTCGGCCTGACCGTCGGCAGCGCGCTCGGCCTGCTCGCGGCGATGCGGCGCGACGGGCTGCTCGACAATCTGATCATGCGCATGGCCGATTTCAGCCATGCCTTCCCGGCCGTGCTCTCGGCGATCATGATCAGCGCCGTCTGGGGGCCGGGGATGATGAATGCGGTGATCGCCATCGCGATCTACAGCCTGCCCTATTTCGCCCGGCTGGCGCGGGGAGCGGCGCTGCAATGCTGGGCGTTGGACTATGTGCTGGCGGCACGCGCTGCCGGGCTGAGGGAGATCACCATCACCCGGCTGCACATCCTGCCGAACATTGCGGGCGTGCTGGTGGTGCAGGCGACGATCCAGTTCGCGCTCGCCATTCTCGCCGAAGCCGGCCTGTCCTATCTCGGGCTCGGCACGCAGCCGCCGAACCCGTCCTGGGGGCGCATGCTCAACGAGGCGCAGCCCTTCATGGCGGCGCAGCCCTGGCTCGCGATCTTCCCGGGCATGGCGATCGCGCTTTCGGTGCTGGCCTTCAATTTGCTGGGCGACGGGCTGCGCGACGCGGTCGATCCGCGCACGCGGCGCTC
Organism: Pseudomonadota bacterium; assembly: GCA_023452965.1. The sequence goes on from JAEXUU010000179.1 coordinate 3,778, forward strand.
GCGGGATTAAGTTCGGACATGCTTGCGGAGGCTTTCCCATGATCGAGTTCGCCGATCTCAGCGCCGTCGACATGCTGAAAGCCTTCCGCTCGCGCGAGCTCTCGCCGGTCGAGGTCACCGAGGCGGTGATCGCGCGGATCGCGCAATGGGAGCCGTCGCTGAAGGCGCTCTACGCCTATGATCCCGAGGGCGCGCGCTCTGCCGCGAAGGCGAGCGAGGCGCGCTGGCGCCGGGGAGAGGCACTGGCGCTCGACGGCGTGCCCTGCACGATCAAGGAGAACATCGCGACAAAGGGCACGGCGGTGCCGCTCGGCACGGCGGCGATGGAGCTTGCCCCCGCTGCAGCGGACGCGCCGCCGGCGCAGCGCCTGCGCGAGGCGGGCTGCGTCATTCTCGGCAAGACCACCATGCCCGATTACGGCATGCTCTCCTCGGGCCTGTCGAGCTTCCACGAACTCGCCCGCAACCCGTTCGACCTCTCGAAGAATCCGGGCGGTTCCTCGGCCGGAGCGGGCGCAGCGGGGGCGGCTGGCTACGGGCCCCTGCATGTCGGCACCGACATCGGCGGCTCGATCCGCCTGCCGGCCGGCTGGTGCGGGCTCGTCGGGCTGAAGCCGAGCTTCGGCCGCGTACCGATCGACCCGACCTATTACGGCCGCGTCGCCGGGCCGATGACGCGCACCGTCGCCGATGCAGCGCTGATGATGCGCGAACTCTCCAAGCCGGATGAGCGCGACCCGATGAGCCTGCCGCCGCAGGAGATCGCCTGGCTCGACCTCGAGCGCGAGCCGCGCGGGCTAAAGGTCGGGCTCCAGCTGGAGGCCGGCATCGGCCTGCCGGTCGATCCGGAGGTGAGGGCGGCGATCGTTCGGGTGGCCGAGGCGTTTCGCCGGGCGGGAGCGATCGTCGAGATCGCGCCGCCCTTCCTGAAGCAGGACATGCTCGACGGGCTCGACGATTTCTGGCGCCAGCGCGCCTGGGCCGAGATCGGGGCACTGCCGAAGGAGAGGCAGGACAGGGTGCTGCCCTATATCTACGCCTGGGCCGAGCGTGGCCGTTCGCTCACCGGCGCGCAGGTGCATCGCGGCATGAGCCAGATGCTGGCGATCCGCCATGCGGCGTTGAAGGCCGCCGCGCCCTTCGATTACGTGCTCTCGCCGGTCTCGCCGGTGCCGAGCTTTTCCGCCGAGCTGGCGTCGCCGATCCACGATCCCGAGCGGCCCTTCGAGCACATCGTCTTCACCGTCGCCGCCAACATGTCGGACCAGCCTTCGGTCTCGGTGCATGCCGGCATGACCGCATCAGGCCTGCCGATCGGCCTGCAGATCACCGGAAAGCGCTTCGACGATCTCGGCGTGCTGCAGATGGCGCGGGCCTGGGAGCGGCTGCGTGGGCAGGGGCCGGAATGGCCGCGGGTGCCGCCGCCCGAGGCGTCATTGCGAGCGTAGCGAAGCAATCCAGGAGTGGCTGGGCTCTACGTCTCCCTGGATTGCTTCGTCGCCTTGCTCCTCGCAATGACGGCTTGCGCTACGTCTTCTTGCCGGCCGTGTTCAGCGCCGCGGCGGCTTGAATGAGCGCGGCAAGCGCTGCCTCGTCGATCGCATCGCCCTCATGGATGTCGATGGCGCGGCGGGTGTTGCCGTCGAGGCTGGAATTGAACAGGCCTGTGGGGTCGGGCAGCGAGGCGCCCTTGGCGAAGGTCAGTTTCACCGCGCTCTTATAGGTCTCGCCGGTGCAGAGGATGCCGGCATGCTCCCAGACCGGGACGCCGCGCCATTTCCAGGTCTCGACCACGTCGGGGTCGGCCTGCCGGATGATGGCGCGGACTTTTGCGAGTGCCGTGCCGCGCCAGTCGGCCAGCTCGGCGATCCTGGCATCGATCAGCGCGGAGGCGGAGGTTTCGGCTGCCTCGCTGTTGTCCGTCGTCATGGGATTGTCCTCGCGCTGGTTCGGATGCGGCTCCGCCGGCCGTTCACATCTTCTCGCCCGGCAGGGCGGCGGCCTGCTGCACCCAGGCGGTGAACTGCGCCTCGTCGAAGGCATCGTCCTCGTGGATGTCGAGATAGCGCACCGCCTTCTGCTTGGACGGGCCGGGCGGCAGCGGGTCGAGCGAGGCGCCGCGGAAGAACGAGACTTTCACATAGTGCGTGAAGCAGTGCAGGCCGAGGAACCAGTAATCGTCCTGGAGCCCGTAGAGCGGCGAGTTCCATTTCACCGCCTTCCTGACACCGGGGACGGCAGCGCTGATCAGGGCGTCGATCCGGGCGCCAAGGGCGTTCTTCCAGCCCGGCATCGCGGCGATATAGGCCTGGATTGGCGCCTCGCCATAGCCCTTGGGGATCTGCGGATTGCCGCCCGAGAGCAGGACTGGCTGCCCGCTCGCGCCGGCCTTCGGCTTCGGCGCCGCCTTCTTTGTCGCCTTCGGCGCTGGCTTGGACTTTTCAGCCATGTCTCCGCTCCTGGCTGCCGATCCGTCGCACGCTGCTCCGGCGGGCGACATAGGGCAGCGCGAACATGTAGAGGCCGGAGAACATCAGCAGGAAAAGCGGCAGCAAAGGGGAATAGACGATCCAGGCCGGCGGCTCGCCCAGCGCCATGGCGACGAAATTGGCGATGACTGTCGCGGTGAAGATGATCGACAGCCAGCGATGGCCCTGCCGGATGACGCCATTCAAGGTCATGATTGCATCCTTACGGTCATGAGAGCGGGCGTGCTCACTCGGCCCGCGCCAGCAGCTCTTCCAGCTTGCCGAAGAATTCCTGCCAGCCGGCCCGGGCGCCGCCGAAGGCCTGCTTCTGCTCGGGCCGGAAACCGGCCTGCTCCATGCGCAGCAGCGTGCCCTTGGGGGTTGGGGTGAGGGTAAAGGTCACCACGCTCTTCATATCGAAGGTGGGGTCGTCATGGGCGAAGTCCCATGTGTAGGACAGCGTCCGATTCGGCTCGATGTCGAGGACCTCGCAGTCGAGCACGCCGCCCCATTCGCCGCGCAGATTGAAGCGATGGCCGACGACCGGCGCAAAATCGTTCTTCATCAGCCATTCCGCGATCAGGTGCGGCTGCGTCAGGGCGCGCCAGAGCTTTTCCGGCGGATGGGCGATCTCGCGCTCGACGATGACCGAGCGCGTCTGCGGGGCGGTGGTGCTCACTGGTCCATCCTGTCGAGCAAATTTTCGAGGTCGTCGAAACGCGCCTCCCAGAAGCCGGCCATCTGGCTGGCCCAGTCGATCAGGGGGGCGAGGGCCCCGAGCTGGGGGCTGTAATGGGTCTGGCGACCCTGATGGCGGTCGCGCACCAGCCCGGCCTGCTTCAGCACGCCAAGATGCTTGGAGACGGCCGGCTGCGAGATCCCGGCCTGTACCGTCAGGGCGCCGACGGTCTGCTCGCCGTCGCGGCACAGGCGTTCGAAGATCGCCCGCCGGGTGGGGTCGGCGAGCGTCCTGAACAGCATGTCGTGAGCAACCGGCGTCATGATCGATAACTCATCGGCTATGGATTTATTCATAACCATCGAGATATGAATTAGTCAAGCACCCGCGTTCGGTGTGCAGGGCGGAGGCGCGTCGCAGGCGCTGGACCGCATCGCGACGGTCCAGCAGGATGCGCTGGAA
>JAEXUU010000213.1 GCA_023452965.1 Pseudomonadota bacterium
GAGCGAGGGCGCGCCGTTCATCCTGAGCTTCAGGCAGAGGTCGAGGCCCTTTTCGCCGGTGGTGAAGTAGTTGCGCGAGAAGCCGCCGGCCTCGATGAAAGCGGCGCGCGAGAGCACGCAGCATTCCGTCGCGCCGGCCGCGACCTCCATCGGGCCGAGGCTGCCGATCGCCTCCAGCGGATAGCCGACGAAGCGGTTGTAGACCCGCCGCTCCGGCCCTTCGCCTTCGAGCCAGGCGCCGGCCCAGCGGATCGAATTGTCCTCGAACAAGATGGTCGGGCTGGCGACGCAGTGCCCGCCGCGGCCGCGATAGGCCCGCTCCAGCCGGCCGAGCCAGCCTGGCATGCGGATCTGCGCCGCGCCGGAGAGCAGGGCGGCCGTCTGGAAGCGGCAGGCGTGCAGCCCGGCTTCGAGCGCGTCGCAGCTGTCTTCGACGCCTTCGACCAGGACGAGGCGGATCGACAGCCCGTAGAAGCGCGCCAGCCGGCGAGCTTCGGCGCCGAGCCGGTCGAAGCTCTCGCCCGGTGCCGCTACGACGATCGGCAGCCTGCGCACTTCGGGATCGATGGCGAGCAGGGCGAACAGGCTGGAAAGCTCGCGCTGCCGGTGGTCCAGCCCGATGACGAGGCCGAGTGCCGCATCGGCATTGAAGCTGCCGACATCATGGCTCTCGATCGCCCGCGGCGGCGCGATCTCGGCCGCCTGCAAGGCCGGGGCGATCTGCTTCTCGACCACGGAGCTCGCGGTGGAAGAGCGCGGGTCGAGCAGGCCGAAGACGCGTTCGAGTGCCCGCCGGGCCGGCGCGCGCCCCGGGGACAGCGGCAGGAAGGCCGGACCCTGGCCCTCGATCTCGAACTCGATATAGAGCGGCTGCCCGGGCTCCGGGATGAGCTTCGGCGCGAAGACGATGAAGCCATGGCTGTTGCGCCGGCTCGCCATGGCCGGGCCGAAGCGCGGATCTTCGAGGAACGCCGCTGCGACGTCCGGGCGCGCCACGCGCGTCCAGGTCGCATCGAGCGTGCAGGACTGGTTGCCGGAGCGCAGGGTCGCGGCCACGGCCTTGTTTTCGGGGTCGAACAGCCAGCCGATGATCAGCACGCCGGTGCCCTCGACAATGGTCGCATCGTCGATGCCGGCGCGTACCGGCTGTGCGAGCAGGCAGACCGTGTCGCGCCCGTCGAAGCGCTGCGAGGCGCGCTTCAGCTTCTCGGCGGTGGCGGGCGGCGCGCTGCCGCGTTGCAGGCCGTCGCGCAGATGGCCGGGCACGGTCACCGGTTCCAGCAGGACGTGGCGCTCGTAGACTTCGAGCGCGCGCCAGCCGTCATTGCCGCGGAAGAACAGCCGCTCGATCTCGCTGGGATGGCGGATCTCGCATTCCTCGATCAGGCCGAAGAAACCGCGCGCGCCCTCGCCGAGATCATCCCTCTCAAAGGTGCCGGCTTCCAGCATGGCCGAGGAGAGGCCGCCATGGGCGATCAGCAGCTGGGTCCGGCCGGCGGTGAAGTTCGCGGTCCAGCCCTGCACGAAGATGCTGTCGTCCTGCGGTCCCATCACCTCGACGAAGCCGCCGGGCTTGGCCACCGATTGCAGGAGCATGCCGCCGGCACGTAGCCGGCGCGGATTCGATTTGCCGGCGAGCAGCATTTCGAGCAGCCCGTCGACCACGGTCGGGAAAGACTGGCCGGCCTCGTCGGCAAGTGCGGCGAGGAAAGCCTGGAGGGGCAGGGGCTTCGGCGCCAGGATCAGCCGCAAGGGACGGCCGGGCCGGCCGAGCAGGATCGCGCCGCCGCCGGCACGGTCATGCGAGGGGGCGGGCGCCAGGCAGAGGAAGCCGACGGCCTGCGAGGCATCGGCCTGCGGCCGGCGCCAGGTCAGCGCCATGGTCTGCGCCTTGTTGCGCGGATTGCCGTCGACCGCGACCGGCACCTTGCCGGGGATCGCGTCGCAGGCGCTCATCACCAGGATCGCGTTCTCGCCGAGCGGCGTCCAGGCGACGGTTGGTGCCGGGCTGAGCCTCGTCTGCTGGGGGATGATGACCTCGTTCACCGCTCAGCCTCCGACCAGCGTCACGGCGAGCGTGGCGAAGGAGAGCAGCGCGGCGAGGCCGGAAAGGAAGCCGAGGATCACCGTGACCTGCCGGAGCGGCGCCCGCGCCTCCTTGCGGATCGCGACCAGCCGGTCGTCGAAGCTCTTCAGCGTCTGGTCGAAGCGCAGTTGGAAGACGTCGATCTCGGCGAGGCGGGCGGCGATCGCGTCCTGGCCCTCGGCCTCGCCGGACTGCTTCGCCTCCTGTTCGCGCTGGCGGTACTCGGTCAGCCGCAGGCCGAGTTCGCCGACCTTGTCGAGCAGCTCCTTCTGGGTGAGCTGCGAGCGCCTCTGCAGGACGATCAGCGCCTCGACCCGGTCGAAGAAGCGCGCCAGCGGCACGGCGATGGCCGCCTCGGCAGCGAGCTCCGCCGGTGGCGGCAGGCGCAGTTCGAGGGCGACGCCGGTGCTCGGCGAGACGCCGATGATGACGAGATCGGCGCGCGCCGCGACCACGCTGTCGTCGAGCTCCATGGCGAAGGCGTGCCGGCCATCGCCGATGCCGTTGCGGCGCAGATCGACGCGGCTCTGATCGGCCACCACCTCCTGTACGGCGACACCGTCGCGTACCAGGCGCACGGTGAGCCGTTCTTCCGGCCTCGCCTCGTCCCAGATCCAGCCATGCAGCCGGTTCCCGTCGAGCGCATCGACGCGGCCGTTGAGCCTTGCGGGCGCGATTTCGGTCACGGCCGCGCCTTCGGAATTCTGCGCCATCGTCATGCCGCCTCCGCCAGTTTGAGCCGGTCGAACAGCGCCAGGTGCGTCCGGGCGCAGTCTTCCATGCCGGGTGAGGGTTCGATGTTCTCAACGAGCCGCTGCCAGAGCCCGTTGTCCCCGGCCGCTCGCTGCAAGGCGGCGGCGAGGGCGGCTGGGTCGCCCGGCCGGACATGCAGCCCGTCGACGCCGTCGCGGACCATCTCGGCCATGCCGCCGATGCCGCTGGCGATCACCGGCCGGCGATGCTGGAAGGCTTCCTGGATGACGAGGGGGGCGTTCTCGTACCAGATCGAGGGCATCACCACCCAGTCGACCTCGGCCATCAGCTCTGCCATCTCGTCGCGGCGATAGGGCCCGCAATGGGTGACGTTGGCGCCGGCTTCGCCCAGAGCCTTCTCCAGCGCGTCGGTGAAAGCCTCGCTCTGGAACGGCGCGCCGCCATGGATGCGCAGTTCGATCCCGGTCTAGCCGGCGCCGTGCAGCAGCTTCGCCGCCTGCAGCATGGGAAGGTTGCCCTTCCACGGGTTGAGGTTGCCGAAATAGCCGAAGCGCGTGCGGGCGCCATGGGTGTGGCGATGCGGCACCGGTGTCTGCGCCGGGCGCGCATTGGCGATGACCTCGATCTTGCCCGGCGCGACGCCCCAGTTGATGTAGCGCTGGCGCAGGAAGCGGCTCGGCGCAACGAAGCGGTCGACGGCGGCAAGATGCGTTTTCAGGAAGCGCTCGCGCAGCAGGAAGCGGTCGGCGCCGATCTCGGGGAAGCAGGAATGGCAGGCAGCGGGCGTCGCGCCAGTGCAGCGCTGCTTGTCGCTCGGCCGCAGCATCAGCCCGTCATGATGGCAGATCGGATAGTAGTCGTGCAGCGTCATCACGATCGACGCCTGCGGCAGGAGGCGCCGCGCCAGCGCCAGGAATTCCGCGCCGATCAGCACGAGATGATGGACATGGATCACGTCCGGCCGGAATTCGGTCAGCAGCGCGCCGAGATCCTGCAAGGTGCCGTAATGGTCGATCTGGCTGAGATGGAAGCGGTCGAAATGGCCGCTCCACAACAGGAGGTCGCCATTCTCCCCGGTCGCCTGGAAGGCCGTGCCGGGATGCGGCTCGCGGTGGATCGCATTGGTCGCGCCGAGGAACATGACCTCGCAACCCTCGTCGCGATAGGCCTGCGTCAGATCATGGGCGAAGATCTCGGTTCCGCCGGGATGCAGCGACGGGTGGTTGTGCGCGACGACCAGGATGCGCCGGCTCATCGCGCCTCTCCCGGCTTCACCGCGATCAGCAGGTCCTGGTAATGCGCCGCGCTGACGCCGCGCCAATGGCCCTGGCCGAGTCGCTCGACCGCAAGTCCGGCTTGGGTGGCATGCTCCAGGAGAAAGCCGGCGTCGATCCCGGCGGCGGCCAGCGGCGCCTCTTCGATCGCGTACCAGCCCGGTCCCTCGCCCCAGCGCCGGAACTTCAATCGCTCCTGGCCGGTGCTCTGGCCGTCGAGCGCGAAGGCGGTCAGGAAAAGCCGTCCGCCTGGCGCGAGCAGACGCGCGGCCTCGTTGAGATAGACCACGAGCTCGTCCGGCGGCAGGTGCGTCGCCACCGAGGTCATGATGATGAAATCGAAGCTCTGGTTCGGGAAGCCGAAGCGCACCTCGATCCCGGGCAGCGAGCCCTGCGGATTGTAGAGCGGATGGGCGATGTCGAGCCGCTGGAAACGGAAGCGCGGATAGGCCGGCGTGATCGTCTGGGCGCACCAGAGGATGCCATCCATGACCGGGTCGACGCCGTCATAGCTGCCGCGCTCGGGGTCGAGATATTGCGTCAGCGGCACCGCCATGCGGCCGATGCCGCAGCCGATGTCGAAGACGCGCTCATGCGGCTGCAGCCGGCCGAGCTTGACGAAATGGCCGAGGAATTCGGCGCCGATGGCGCGGTAGTCGCCGTCGCCGACGAAGATCGAATCCGGCGGCGGATGCGGCAGGAAGCGGTTGCTCTGGATCTGGCGCATCAGGAAGTCGAGCTCGCGCTGCGCGAGCTCGCTCACCGGCGCCGGCTCCGGCGCGTTCTGTCTCAGGGCCAATGTCGCCGTCATGCCGCTGTCGCTCTCCGGAGGTTGGCGCGGGAAAAGAACTGGGGCTCGCGCGGCAGGCTCTGCTCTGGCAGCGCCTGTTCCGGCAGCTCTGCGGCGGGGCCGTCGAAGGCCGCCATCAGCGCCTCGATCTGGCGGTCCCAGCGCCGGGTCTGGAGCCAGGCATTGTGCTGGGAGGCGACGCCGCGGGTGTAATCGGTGCTCTTCGAGATCGACTGCCGCTCGAGATGGTAGAGCGCGACGCTGGGCACATAGACGACGCCGAGCCCGGCCCGGCCGATCTTCAGGCAGAGGTCGCTGTCCTCGTAGTCGCCGATGACATAGCCGTCGTCGAAGCCGCCGATCTCCATGAACAGGGCCCGCGGCAGCACCACGCAGGCACCGGTGACGCCGGGCACCGGCCGCTCGGCATTGGCCGGACCGTAATGGCTCGGCATGCCCTTGAAGTAATGATGGTTGAGCCAGGTGCCTTTGCTGTCGCGCTTGAAGAAGAGCCCGGCGTGCTGCAGCGAGCCATCGTCATAGAGCAGCTTCGGGCCGACTGCGCCGATGCGGTTGCCGCGGTCGAGCCTGCGCACCAATGCAGGCAGCCAGCCGTCCCCGGT
>JAEXUU010000265.1 GCA_023452965.1 Pseudomonadota bacterium
GTCGCGCCGGCGCCGGTGATGTCGGCAGCCTGGGCGGCGCCGGAGATCCCGACAGCCGCGGCCGCGAGAATGAGAAGTTTGCGCATGAGATGTCCTCTCTGGGTCGCAAGGTCTAGCGGCGCGCAAAAACACCCCGGATATGACAGCCAGATGACAGATCGTCATCAAGCCGCAACGGCAGCTGTCACGTTTCGTTAACGGCCGGATTCGGCCAGCAATGGCAGCACCGCCTTGAAGGTCGCGCCCTCGCCGACGACGCTCTCGATGGTCAGCCGGCCGCGGTGGCGCAGCACGATGTGCTTGACGATGGCGAGCCCGAGCCCGGTGCCTCCGGCCTCGCGGCTGGCAGCGTTGTCGACACGGTAGAAGCGCTCGGTCAGGCGCGGCAGGTGCTCGGAGGCGATGCCCGGCCCGTCGTCGCGGACGCTGAAGCTGGCCTCGGCGCCGCCCTCGATCCTGATCGCGACCTCGCCGCCGGGCCGGCCGTACTTGATCGCGTTCTCGACAAGGTTCTCCATCAGCCGCAGCAATTCGTCGCGGTCGCCGGCGACCACCACCGGCTGCGGCGGCAGGTCGAGAACCAGCGTGACGTCGCGCTCGCGCGCCATCAGCACCAGCGCGTCGAGGATCGTGCGGGCGATCTCTCCGAGATCGCCCGGGGTCTGCGGCGCCAGATGCGCCTTGAGTTGGATGCGCGAGAGCGAGAGCAGGTCGTCGCCCAGCCGCGCCATGCGCAGGGCCTGCTGGCGCATGATCTGCAGGAAGCGCTCGCGCGCCTTCTCGTCGTTGCGGGCCGGGCCCTGCAGCGTCTCGATGAAGCCGAGCACCGAGGCGAGCGGGGTGCGCAGTTCATGGCTGGCATTGGCGACGAAGTCGACGCGCATGCGCTCGGTCAGGCGCTGCTCGCTGAGATCCTCGAAGGTCAGCAGGACGGCGCGGCGCTCGCCCTGGCCGGCCAGCGCGGCGATGTGGATGCGGAAGGTGCGCTCGATCGGCACCCGCTCGATCAGCTCGATGGCGCGCCGGCCGCCCTGACGCGAAACCTGATCGATCGCGTCGATCATGTCGGGGTCGCGCATCACCAGCGCAAGCTGCTTGCCCTTCTCCAGCCCGGCGATCAACGAGCGGGCGGCCGGGCTCAGCGCCTGGATGGTGCCCTGCTGGTCGAGCAGGATCACGGCGACGCCGATCGCCTCGATCAGCGCGGCAGTGACAGGGGCTCTGGGATCGACGAGATCGTGCATGCTGCTCGGCCTTCCGCGGCGGCGTTGCGGACGCCGCCCTCATAGGCAGGTCTCGCAACGGCGCGCAATTCTCTTCCCGGCGACGGGGCGCGGCCGGAACCGTCGGGCCAAGCACGGCTGTATGACAGTACTGCCAGCGCCGGCTAGATTTCGTGCCGCCTGATGCGCCGTCCCATCTCGTTCAGCGCGAGCAGCACCAGCGCCAGGATGAAGGGCAGGATGTAGTAGATGATCCGGAACAGCAGCAATGCGCCGAGCACCTGCTCGAAGGGCAGGCGGCTGAGCGCGATCAGCATCGTCGCCTCGAAGACGCCGAGCCCGCCCGGCGCATGGCTGGCGATGCCGATCAGGCAGGCGAAGATATAGGCGGCGAGGAAGCTCTCATAGGAGAGGTTGTGTCCGCCCGGCAGCAGCACGAAGAGCACGGCCGCGGCGGCGGAAACCTCGCAGGCGCCGAGCAGCATCTGGCCGAGCGTCACCCCGAGTCCCGGCAGCGGCAGGTTCCAGCCGCGCACCCGCAAGGTCCGCTCGCCGGTGGCGACCCAGAAGAGATAGCCGAGGATGCCGAGAGCCGTGATGGCACCGACCGCCTGGATCAGCAGCGGCGAGGTGCGGGCGAGCTGCGCGACCGATTCCGTCGCGTAGAACAGGCTGACGCAGAAGATCATGCCGAGCCCGAGCCAGAAGGTCAGGCCGGCGATCACCGTCAGGCTCGCGACCTCCGAGGCGCGCACGCCCTTGGCGGCATAGACCCAGTAGCGCACCGTGCCGCCGGTGACGATCGGGAAGCCGAGCGTGAAGGCGACCGAATAGCTGGTAAAGGAGCCGAGCGCCGTCGTGCGGTACGGGATCGAGAGGCCCAGCCGCCGCAGGGCCAGCGCGTCATAGCCGGTGAGCAGGAGATAGCTCAGCGCGGTGAAGGCGAGCGCGAGCGAGAGCTGCCGGAGGCTGGCATTGGCGAAGGCCTTGGCGAGTTCGCCGGGCTCGATCTCGCGGACGATGAAATAGAGCACGACCAGCGAGGCCAGGAAGATGATCGCGCTGGCGAGCGGGCCGAGCCACCACCAGCGGCTGCGCTTGCGCAGCGGCATTCCTGGCTCGTGCGGGCCGAAAGACATGCGGGCTCTTGTCGTGTTGATGCCCGGATCTCGGCGGGCAAGGCGGATTGCAGGCAGGCGGCGGGACCGCCCGGACCCGAGAGATAGCGCCTCGGTTGCGAACCACAAGCGCGCGGCACGCGGCGAATGCGCGCCATGAAGCCGGCGCAGGCGTGCCGGACCGCCATTTGCGACAGTCCGGCGACAGCGGTACGGCCTGCCGAGCTGGGCTAGCCGGCCGCCGCCCGGGCGAAGAAGGCCTCGGGCCCCTCGACCTCGACCAGCCGCCGGTTCTCGATCTGCCAGAAGCGGTTGCCGACCGCCCGGACAAAGCTGCGATCATGCGAGACTAGGAGGCAGCTCGCCTCCTGCGCCGTCAGCTCGGCTTCGAGCGCCTCCTGGCCCTCGATGTCGAGATGGTTGGTCGGCTCGTCGAGCAGATAGAAGTTCGGCCTGGCGAGGCGCAGCGCCAGCATGGCGAGGCGTGCCTTCTGCCCGCCCGACAGCGTCCCGATCGGGCTCTCCTGCCGGTCGATCGCGATGCCGGCCCCGGCGAGCAGGCTGCGCGCCGGCTGGTCGCCGACATCGAAGCGCCGGCTGATCAGGCGGTGCGGCGTCTCGCTGCCGGGGAATTCGGCGAGGTCCTGGCTGGCGAAGCCGGGGACCAGCGAGGGCGTCACCCTGACGCCGGGAACCTCCCTGCCGGCGATCGCCGCCTGGAGCAGGCCGACCAGCCGCGATTTGCCGGTGCCGTTGTCGCCGAGCAGCACGATGCGGTCGCCGGGGCTGATCCAGCGCTTGCCCGTCCTGAACAGCAGGGTTCCGTCCGGTGTCGCCACCGGCAGGTCCTCCAGCGCCAGGAGGGCGCGCGCATGCGTGCCGGCATGGCTGAGCCTGATCGCGCCGGCCGAGCGTTCGCGATGCGCCGGCCGCGCCGCCTCCTCCAGCGTCTCGGCCCGCGCCCGGAGCTGCCTCGTCTTGCTGAGCAGGAGGTCGCTGCCGGAATTGATGCCGATATTGTTGAGCTTGGCCGCCTGCCGCCGCAATTGCTGGACCGCCTTGATGTCGCGCTGGTGGCGGCGCGCATCGGCAGCGTCGATCTCATCGAGGGCGATGCGAGCCCGCGAATAGGGCAGCGAGAAGAGCTGCGACTGCTCCTGGCGCAGGAACAGCGTGCGGTTGGTGACAGCGTCGAGGAAGGCGCGGTCGTGGCTGGCGACGACCACGGCCATGTCGCGCGGCAGGGCAGCGAGCCAGTTCTCGAGCTGGCCGATGCGTCCGAGGTCGAGATGGTTGGTCGGCTCGTCGAGCAGCAGGAGATCAGGCTCGGTCACGGCGACGCGGGCGAGCATGGCGAGGCGCTGCCAGCCACCGCTCAGCTCTGCGAGCGGGCGCTCGCGCAGCACTTCGGGCACGTCGAGCGCGTCGAGCGCGACCTCGACACGCCAGCGCTCGCTCTGCGCCTGCTCGGCCGGCAGCGCACCGAGCACCAGCTCCCGGAACGGCAATTCTCCGAGCCGGGGCGGGATGTCCTGCTCGACATGCCCGATGCGCAAGCCGCGCGAGCGGGTGATTTCGCCGCTGCCGGGCTCGGCCGTGCCGGCGAGACAGCGCAGCAGGGTCGACTTGCCCCGGCCATTGGC
>JAEXUU010000298.1 GCA_023452965.1 Pseudomonadota bacterium
GCCAATGCCGCGTCCGCCGCCGCTCACCAGGGCATGCTGTCCCGCCAGAGTCGATGCCATGAAGCCGCCACTCCCGTCTTGCGGATCAATATATTTTAGGTCTGAAGCATTTTGCAAGAGACTGGAAGGGTGCCGGGCGTGTCGTGAATGAGATTCGAAAATGATAATATTTTTCAGTAGCTTGAATCTCATATGCGACGGAATTTCGCGCCGGCGCCCTTGACCTTTCGCGTTGCTGTTGAAAGAAAATTATTTCAGACCTAAAATAACTTGGTCAGCTTGCGGAGAGGCGTCATGCGCATTGCGGTGGTGGGCGGCGGACCGGCGGGGCTCTATTACGCGCTCCTGATGAAGCGAGACTGGCCGGCGCTCGACGTCACGGTGTTCGAACGCAACCGCCATGACGACACGTTCGGCTTCGGCGTCGTCTTCTCCGATCAGACGCTCGATCTGTTCAAGGCGGCAGACCAGCCGAGCTATGAGGCGATCGTCTCGCGCTTCGCCTATTGGGACGACATCTCGATCCATTTCAAAGGCACGCAGCAGCGGATCTCGGGCAACGGCTTCTGCGGCTGCTCGCGGCGCACCCTGCTGATGCTGCTGCAGGAGCGGGCGCGGCAGGTCGGCGTCGCGCTGCGCTTCACCGAGGAGGTCGTCGACATCGCCGCGCTGAAGCGCGATTACGACCTCGTCGTCGGAGCCGACGGCATCAACAGCCGCATTCGCGAGGGCGACCGGGACCGCTTCGCGCCCGAGGTCGATCTGCGGCCGAACCGCTTCGTCTGGATGGGCTCGACCCGGCCCTTCGACGCTTTCACCTTCTTCTTCAAGGAGACGCGGCACGGCGTCTTCATCGCGCATTGCTACCAATACGAGGCGGGGCAATCGACCTGGGTGCTGGAGACCGACCCGGAGACCTTCGCCCGCGCCGGGCTCGAGGCCATGGACGAGGCAAACTCGGCTGCCTTCCTGGAGAATGTCTTCGCCGAGGAGCTTCAGGGCCATCGGCTGATCACCAATCGCTCGCTCTGGCGGCAGTTCCCGATGATCCGCTGCCAGAACTGGGTGGTCGACAATGTCGTGCTGCTCGGTGACGCCAAGGCGACCGCGCATTTCTCGATCGGTTCCGGCACCAAGCTCGCCATGGAGGATGCGATCGCTCTGCACGGCGCCTTCCGCAGGACCGGGCTCGACGTGAAGGCGGCGCTCGCTTCCTTCGAGGCGACAAGGCGCGAGGAGGTCGAGAAGACCCAGCACGCGGCCGATGTCTCGCTGGTCTGGTTCGAGCAGCTCGAGCGCTTCTGGGATTTCGAGCCGCTGCGCTTCGCCTTCGGGCTGATGACCCGCTCCAAGGCGATCACCTATGACAATCTCGCCCTGCGGGCCCCGGAATTCGTCGCGGCCGTCGACAGGCTCGTCGCTGAGGATCTCGGCGCGGACCAAGCGGTGCGACGGGACGGTTCGCCGGTGCCGCCGGCCTTCCAGCCCTTCCGGATGCGCGAGATGCAGGTCGCGAACCGCTTCGTCGTCTCGCCGATGTGTCAATACTCGGCGCAGGAGGGCATGCCGGGCGACTGGCATCTCATGCATTACGGCGCCCGCGCCATCGGCGGGGCGGGGCTGGTCTTCACCGAGATGACCTGCGTCTCGGCCGATGCCCGGATCACGCCCGGCTGCGCCGGGCTCTACAGCGACGAGCAGGAGGCGGCCTGGAAGCGGATCGTCGACTTCGTGCACGCCAATTCGGCGGCGAAGCTCTGCCTCCAGCTCGGCCATGCCGGGCGCAAGGGCGCGAGCAAGCTGATGTGGGACGGGATGGATCGCCCTTTGGAAGAGGGCGCCTGGCCAATCCTCTCGGCCTCGCCGCTGCCCTATTATCCGGAGAGCCAGGTTCCGCGCGAGATGACGCGGGTCGACATGGACCGGGTCCTGGCCGATTTCGTGCTGGCGGCCGAGCGTGGCCTGCGCGCCGGCTTCGACATGCTGGAGCTGCACTGCGCCCATGGCTACCTGCTCGCCAGCTTCCTCTCGCCCCTGACCAACCGGCGCAGCGACGCCTATGGCGGCCCGCTCGAAAACCGGATGCGCTATCCGCTTGAAGTCTTTGCCGCGCTTCGCGAAACCTGGCCGGCCGACAAGCCGATGTCAGTCCGCATCTCGGCGACCGACTGGCAGCAAGGCGGCATCAGCGCCGAGGACGCGGTGGCGATCTCGGAGGCGTTCGCAGCGGCTGGCTGCGACCTCGTCGACGTCTCGACCGGGCAGACCACGCCCAAGGCCCGGCCGCATTACGGCCGCATGTTCCAGACCCCATTCTCCGACCGCATCCGCAACGAGGCCGGTGTCGCGACGATGTGCGTCGGCGCGATCACTTCGGCCGACCAGGCTAACACCATCGTCGCGGCGGGCCGGGCCGATCTCGTGGCGCTTGGGCGTCCACATCTGGCGGACCCCTCCTTCGTGCTGCGCGCGGCCGCCTGGTACGAGGCTGATGTCGCCCAGCCGGTCCAATACCTGCCCGGCAAGGACCAGTTGATGCGCAACACGCCACGCGAGCGCGAGGAGCTGCGCGAGCTCAAGCTGAAGGCCAAGCCTAGCCGCCATGGCGAGGGGGCAGTCGCAGCGCAGCCGGCCCGGGCCGCGGAATAACGCGGAACCTCGCGGCCTGCCGGTGGGTTGTCGTCCGAAGCTCATTTCGGACGATGGGAGGCAAGGCCATGGCACGAGGCCGCACTGGAACGACCGTACTCGCACTGCTGATCGGCCTCGGGCTCGGCGCAGGCCAGGCTTTCGCCCAGACCGCAACACCGGCCCAGCCTTCGACAACGCCGAGTCCACCCGAGCAGCCGGGTGTGGGTCCGCAGACGACCCATCCCACCCAGGTCGACAAGGGCCAGAACATGATCCTGCCTTCGGCCGGGCAGGCGGGGCAGTCGGCGGCGCCGACCATGGTGTATGATTGCGAGAAGAAGCCGCAAGACTGCACCACCCCGACTAGCCCAGGCGATCAGGCTGACAAGCCAGCGCTCTCGCCGCCGGCGGCTGCCGCGCCGCCTGCGAAGCCCTAGGGTTCATTGCATCTGCGCAATCCATGATTGTCGCGGGCCCGGGTTTATGGCGTAGGGGCAATGCCTATCTTGGTGGCGACCGATGCAACAGCGTGCGTCGCCGAAAAGGTGACGCCGCCAGGATAGGGGCTCACGCCATGCAACTCACAGGCATCCACCACGTCACCGCGATCACCGCGCAGGCCGCGCAGAACCACCGCTTCTATGTCGATACGCTCGGCCTGCGGCTGGTCAAGAAGACCGTCAACCAGGACGACACCTCGGCCTATCACCTGTTCTATGCCGACGGCGCCGGCTCGCCCGGCACTGATCTGACCTTCTTCGACTGGCCGACGGCTCCGGCGCGGCGCGGCACCCATTCGATCGTCCGCACCGCCCTGCGCGTCGCGAACGAAGCCTCGCTCGAATGGTGGCGGCAGCGGCTTTTGGCGGCGGGCGTCGCGGTCTCGGACATCGTCACGATCAATGGCCGGGCGGCGCTCGATTTCGAGGATCCCGAGGGGCAGCGCCTGACGCTCGTCGCGGATGGCGGCGAGATTCCCTTCGCGGTCTGGGAGAAGAGTTCGGTTCCGGCCGAGCACCAGATCCGCGGGCTCGGGCCGGTGACGATCTCCGTGCCGCAGATCGAGCGCACGGAACTCGTCCTGACCAAGCTTCTCGGGCTGGAGCGGACCTCGAACTACAAGCATGCGCCGCATGCCTCGGGGGACATCCACGTCTTCAAGATCGGCGAGGGTGGCCCTGACGCGGAGCTGCACGTCGCGGTCGAGCCCGGCCTGCCGCAGGCCCGCGAAGGGGCGGGGGGCGTGCATCATCTCGCGCTGCGGACACCGAGCTTCGGCGAATACGACGCCTGGGCCGAGCGGCTGCGGGAATCCGGCTATCCCAATAGCGGGCCGGTCGATCGGTTCTACTTCCGCTCGCTCTATCTGCGCGAGCCGAACGGTATCCTGATCGAGATCGCGAGCGACGGCCCCGGCTTCGCCACCGACGAGCCGGCCGAGACCATGGGCGAAGCCCTGTCGCTGCCGCCCTTCCTCGAAGCGAAGCGGGCGGCGATCGAGGCTGGGCTGAAGCCGCTCTAGCACTATCCCGAACGGGCCGGGGC
>JAEXUU010000337.1 GCA_023452965.1 Pseudomonadota bacterium
GATCGCCGCAAGGCCATGCTCGAGGACATCTCGATCCTGACCGCCGGCCAGATGATCTCGGAAGACCTCGGCATCAAGCTCGAGACCGTGACGCTCAACATGCTCGGCCGCGCCAAGAAGGTGCGCATCGAGAAGGAGAACACCACGATCATCGACGGCGCCGGCAAGAAGAAGGACATCGAGGCCCGCGTCTCGCAGATCAAGGCCCAGATCGAGGAGACCTCCTCGGACTACGACCGTGAGAAGCTCCAGGAGCGTCTGGCCAAGCTCGCCGGCGGCGTCGCGGTCATCCGCGTCGGCGGCGCGACCGAGGTCGAGGTCAAGGAGAAGAAGGACCGCGTCGACGACGCCCTGAACGCCACCCGCGCTGCGGTGGAAGAAGGCATCCTGCCGGGCGGCGGCGTCGCCCTGCTGCGCGCCCTCTCCTCGGTCAAGTCGATCAAGACCGCCAACGACGACCAGAAGACCGGTGTCGAGATCGTCCGCAAGGCGATCACCGCTCCGGCCAAGCAGATCGTCGACAACGCCGGCGATGACGGCGCGGTCGTGGTCGGCAAGCTGCTGGAGTCGAAGGACTACGCCTACGGCTACAACGCCCAGACCGGCGAGTTCGGCGACATGGTCAAGGCCGGCATCATCGACCCGACCAAGGTCGTGCGCACGGCGATCCAGGACGCGGCTTCGATCGCCGGCCTGCTGATCACCACCGAGGCGATGATCGCCGAGCTGCCGAAGAAGGACGCCCCGATGCCCCCGATGGGCGGCGGCGGCATGGGCGGCATGGACTTCTGATCAAGAAGCCCAAGCTCTCAAGTTCGACCGATATGGAAGGCCCGGCGCAAGCCGGGCCTTTTTTCGTCGATGGCCTCCTCCCGCTTTGCACAGCTGCAAAAGCGCGCAGGCTTGCATCGACTTTGGTTGTAGGCCTTAGATCGACCCAGGTGCGGCATCCTGCCGCGCCCCGATCCTTGCCGAGGCCAAGCCAATGCTGAACAATCCAGCACTTTCAGACGCCGCCAAGCTCGTCGGCCGCATCCTCCTCGCCCTGATGTTCGTCCTGGGCGGCTGGTCCAAGATCTCCGGATACGCCGGCACGCAACAATACATGGCCTCGGCCGGCGTCCCTGGCATCCTGCTGCCGCTCGTCATCATCGTCGAGCTGATCGGCGGGCTGATGATCGTCTTCGGCTACAAGACCCGGCTCGCAGCGCTTGCCCTGTTCGGCTTCACCATCGCTGCGTCGGTGCTCTTCCACATGAACTGGGCGGCACCGATGCAGCAGCTGTTGTTCATGAAGAACCTCGGCATTGCCGGCGGCTTCCTCCTGCTCTTCGCGGCCGGTGCCGGCGCCTATTCGGTCGACAAGGACTGAGGCGAAGCACCGGGCCACTCCAGCGGCCATGCAGATGCGAGAAACCTGACGGCAGCTCTTACCGTGAGCGTCGCCGGACACCCGGCCGCGCATGCGCCGCATCACGATCTCGGAAAAATACCGGCCCGGCCTTGAGTCGGGCCTTTTTTGTCGGCACGGCTGCTCTACAACAGCCTTCCGACCGGGCGCATCGCCGCGCCGCTTTCCGACAAGGACCGTTTCATGCGCCTGTTGAGTTTCGCTGTCGCCGCGCTGGCCCTGATCGCGCTCGTCGTCGGGCAGCAAAGCGGCAGTACCGGCATGCTCGGAATGGGCGTGGTCGGCGTGCTGCTGACCGTCGCGACCTGGCGCTCGGCCGGGATCAGCTACTTCCTCAAGATATTCTCGGGGATTTTCGGCACAGAGTACGTGATCTTCGGGCTCGGCGCCGTGCTCGCCCAGGTCGGCTGGTGGCCGCAGGCCTGGGCTGCCGCCGCCCCGCCGACGAGTCTCGGCACCACTGTCGCGGTGTTTGGCATCCTGATCTATGTGATCTCGTTCGTGCCGGTGGTCCGGCGCATCGCTGATCTCGCCTCGCCCTATTTCCTGGCGCAGGACCCGAGCAGCATGAATCTCGGGCCGCTCGGCCGCTATCCGATGAAGCTCGGCCACTTCGCGGTGGCCGCAGTGGTCTTCCTGATCGTGCTCAACCAGGCGCAGGTCGGCATCTCGCTGCGCATCAACTTCTTCTATCGCGACTTCTACAACGCCCTGCAGGAGAAGAACGCGCCGGTCTTCTGGGACCAGCTCATCAACGTCTTCGGCGTCTGGGCAGCGATCTCGGTGATCAGCGTGCTGATCGAGACCGTGGCCAATTCGGTGCTGCTGATCCGCTGGCGCGAATGGATGGCCGCCGAATACAACAAGCGTTGGCTGCAGAACAGCAATCATTACCGGATCTCGCTTGCCGGCACGGCCGACAACCCGGACCAGCGCATCTCGGAGGACACGCGCTCCTTCCTCAACCAGACCTACGCCTTCTCGCTGACGCTGATCACGCAGGTCTCGACCCTGGTCTCCTTCTCGATCATCCTGTGGTCTATCCCGGTCGCGATCACGGTGCCCGGCACCGATATCGTCATCCCCGGCTTCATCTTCTGGGCGACGCTGATCTATGCAGCGATTGCGACCTGGATCACGCACCTGATCGGTAAGCCGCTGATCGGGCTCGAATTCGAGCAGGAGCGGCGCGAGGCGAACTTCCGCTTCTCTCTCGCGCGCCTGCGCGAATACTCCGAGCAGATCGCGCTGATGCGCGGCGAGACCGCCGAGCGGCGCCATCTCGGCGAGACCTTCGGCGGCATCGTCACCAACTTCTACAACCTGCTCTGGCGCAGGCTGAAGCTGACGACCTTCACCCTGTCCTACAACCAGGCCAACGTCGTTATCCCCTTCCTGCTGCTGGCGCCCTACTACTTCGCCGGTGCTATCGCCTTCGGCGTGCTGACCCAGGTCTCGTCGGCCTTCGGCCGGGTCGAGACCGCGATGTCGTTCTTCATCAACAGCTACCAGTCGATCGCCTCCTACCTTGCCTCGATCAACCGCCTCACCACCTTCGAGACCGCGATCGCGCAGGCCGAGGCGCAGGCGGCCGGGGCCCCCGGCGCCAATATCGAGATGGACGAGCAGCCCGGCCCCGATGCCAAGATCAAGGACCTGACCCTGAACCTGCCGAATGGCACGCCGATCGTGACCGTGCCGGAGCTGACCTTGCCGGCCGGGCGCGCGACGCTGGTGATCGGTCCTTCAGGCTCGGGCAAGTCGACGCTGTTCCGCGCGATGTCGGGCATCTGGCCGTTCGGCAAGGGCCAGGTCGAGACGCCGGCCGACACGCGTATGCTGCTCCTGCCGCAGCGGCCCTATCTGCCGCAGGGAACGCTCCGCGCCGCCATCGCCTACCCGGCCGAGCCCGACGCTTTCCCCGATGCCGAGCTCCGCGCCGCCATGGACAAGGTGAAGCTCGGCCATCTCGCCGAACGGCTCGACGAGGTCGACCTCTGGGGCCAGCGCCTCTCGGGTGGTGAGCAGCAGCGCCTCGCCGTGGCCCGCGCTCTGCTCGCCAAGCCGGACTGGCTCTTCCTCGACGAGGCCACCGCCTCGCTCGACGAGAAGCTCGAGGGCGAGATCTACGCGATGATCCGGCGTGAGCTGCCGCAGACCAGCGTGGTCTCGATCGGCCATCGCTCGACGCTGCGCGAGATGCACGAGGAGCTGATCGCGATGGAGCGGAACCCCGATGGGACCCACAGCCCGCGCGTCAGGGCGATGGAGCCGGCGGCGTAGCGCCCTGACCGGCGGACCCTCTTTCGGCAGAACCCGATACTTCGACAAGAAATCGCCGTGCCTCCGGGAAGAGGCACGGCGATCTGGAAACTGCTGATCTCAGGCGGAACAGAAGTGTCGTTCGAAGGCGGGCCGAAAAGCCGCCCCCGGAATGACGGACTCCGTCAGATACCGCGATCGAAGCGGATCTCGCCGGAGGCGGTCTTGAGCACCAGCCTCCCCTCGACCAGATCCCACTGCCTGGAGCCGCGCAGCGCCAGCAGGAAGGTGCGCTCGAAATCCATCACCGCCTTGTCGCAGGCGCGCTTGGTCACAGCGACGGGGCCGACGGCAAAGCCCTGCTGACGCAGGGGATAGGCCGAGGCCGAATAGGTGTTGCAGCCCGCAAAGCCGGTGCCCCGCAGATTGGAGTCGACCTTCAGCGTGATGCGCCGGTCATTGATCGGCTTGCCGTTGAACTGGATCGCCGTCCAGGACGCATCGAGCGGGAAGTTCTTTTCCTGCTTAGGCGGTGGCGCCGCCTGTCCTTCCTGCGGAATCTGCGAGGGCCGCTGGCGACCCTGCGCCAGGACGTCACCCGCGAGGGCCGGCAACAGGGAAAAGGCGATGGCGGCCGCAAGGCCGAGGCGCGACTGCATGCTCAACTGGTCCAGACCCCGGATTGGAAATAGCGCGACGGGCAAAGGTTAATTCCAATTGTCACCACTGCACCGAGAGGGAGGCGAAACGCAAGTCTCGATCACCCTCACGGCGCAATCAGCCGCAGCAAAAAGCTCATCCGCGGCAAATCGGCGACGCCTCCGCATCCGGCTTGGTCAAAGGCGCGTAACCCGAGAATGCGTCGGGATTCCGGCGCAGGCGCGCGTCCGTTCCCCCCAAAGGCCGCGCGGACGGAGGCCGCCTCCCGGTGGGGGCGGCCTCTTTCGCCTGTCAGATCCGCGCCTGGAGCCGCTCGATCAGCGGGTTGGTGCGGCGGAAAACATAGTCGAGCGCGCGCACGGTGATGTCGTCGGCGCCGGCCCGGGTCAGCTCCTCGACCAGCGGAAACACCGCCTTCTTCGGGCAATGCAGGGTCACGACGCCATCCTCGCCCCCGGCGCCGAAAGGCAGGCGGGCGCCAAGGCGCTGGGCGATCTCGGCGAGACGCTGCGGAGAGACGGCGGGCAGCACGGCGCGGACCTCGCGTAGCGAGCGCGCCTCCTCTTCGGCGGCGATCCGGCCGAGAATGGCGGCAGCGGCGTTGCGGGCCCGCGCGCCCCAGGGCGCCCGGACGGAGGCAACGAGATTGGCCTCCGAGGCCAGCATAACACCGTCGTCGAGGACCTTCAGCGCGTTGGCGACCAGCGTCGAGCCGGTGGTCGTGATGTCGACGACGATCTCGGCCGTGCCGGCCGCCGGGCCCCCCCCCGGCGCCCCCCCCCGCGC
>JAEXUU010000440.1 GCA_023452965.1 Pseudomonadota bacterium
GCCGGACCCAGGCCTCGAATGCCTCCAGCCCCTCGGGATCGAGCCGATAGATCCGGCGCTGGCCGCTGACCTCGACCGTCACCAAGCCGGCCGCCTTCAGCACCTTGAGATGCTGCGAGATCGCCGGCGCGCTGACCTCGAAGCGCGCCGTGATCTCGCCGGCCGCAAGCGCCCCCTCGCCCAGCATCTCGACGATGCGGCGGCGCGTCGGGTCTGCGAGAGCCATGAACCTGTCCATGGCCCAATATTTCGTTATCTACTTAATTAAGTCAATGCAAAAATATCGGGCTGCACGGTTTCCGGTGACGCGGCTTCCGCTCGCATTCGGGACTGGCTTCGGGACTGCGATAAGCGATGAGAAGACGGCCGCCCCAACCCGGCGGCGCCGGCACATATCGCCCGGAAAGCTCCAAGTTCAGACCGGGGCCAACAGACCGCCGAGGAACGCAGAAGCCTCTAGACGCAAAGCAGGCCTATCGAGGCGCGATAATCGGTGGGTGACATGCCGAAACGGAACCGGAAATTCCGGTTGAAGGTCGAAACACTCTCAAATCCGGCTTCGTAGGCGATAGAAGTCACGTTCTCATCCGACGCGCGCAGGCGCCGTGCCGAGAAAACCAGCCGCTCGTCGACGAGCATCTGGTGAAAGCTCCTTTCGCGCAGCTCGAATGCCTTGAACAGCGCCCGCTCACTCAGCCCGAGTAGCTTCGCCGCCTTCGCAGCAGTGAGATTTCCGTCGCGAAACCTGTCTCGGATCAATCTCGCTGCACGCGCGAAATGCGCGTCGAGCCCGGGCGTGCTGTCGATCGCATCTCCTTCCCCGGTCAGCGTAATGGCCGTGAGCTCGGTAAAATTGTGAATCAGCCTTTTCAGATCGACATCGTGCGTCTGTTCGGAACGCAGCGTGTCGACATAGTGATTGAATAGCGCTGTCCTGGAGTTGATCGCCAGATGATGCGCAAGGTCGCGCGAGATCAGCGCTCCATACCTCTGGAGTTGCTTCAGAGGGATGATCGTCATGTCGGCGATCATCGCGACTCCGCCGGCGGCGACCGGCGCGATCGCGTAGCTGATCAAGGCGTCGGGGCCGGAAATGAACGCCTCGCCCGGCTTCACCTGCCATGTGCTGCCCGAGCGGTCCTGCAGATGAAGAAGCCCCTGATGCACACGGAATACGCGCGCGGAATCCGTGCAGCCGATGAGACGGGCGTTTTCACGCCAAACGCCCGAATAGCTGGCGATGGCCACATTCCCGATCGCGAGCTCGGCACGTCGCCTCCCCGACAGCGAACAAGCGAAGCCCCGGCGATCGGCATCGACGAGTTGCGCCTCCAATTGCGGAAGGACGCCGTCGGCCCAGTACGCCAGTGCCTGATCTGCACCGACATCGTCGGTGGAAAAGCGAAAATGTTCCATCGCCGCTCGATCCCGCGCCTTGATGGCACGGCGCCAGCTTGCTGCATTGACTTGCCTCAATTGTGATCATCGCAGAGGCGCGAGGCGCTTAGGCGAGCGCGGCACCGCCGATCTACCCAAAGGCCGCAAGACCCCACCCAAAAACCGCGGCCCGATCGGCAGCAGCTTCTCTGAAAAGCCATGTGCAGTGCGGCGATCTTGGAAGGTCCGTGCCAAGACCTCTTCGAGGCCAACGGGCCGAGGATGCGCTGATCCCGCAAGCGGTCGCGCAGCACGATCTGAGCCGAGAACGTGCGGGAAACGATGAGACAGCGAGCGCCGACGAGCCGAAATGCGGCACCCAGATCGTTAACCAAGAACGCCTGGAAGCACGTTGCCATGAACCGCAGAAGTGCGCATCATCTTCACTGCGCGAGAGACAGCGTCTGGATTCGCCTTGCTCTTCCCGCGGCCTACCGTTGAGACGAGTAGACTAGGCCTAGCGTACACGCAGACATCGTAGAAAACTCTGGCGAAACTTGGCGGGCAACGCCGAGTTGCTGGACTATTCACGCGGCCTGCCTTCTCACACAGCCAGCCTCCGCACCTGCTTCATCAGCCGGCACGACAACGAGAGCTCCCTTGCTGCACACTGGCATCGGCATCCGAAAGAGCCTCTATGGCGCTTCAATCCTGGCGCTGTTCGTGGCCATCCCTGCACTGTCCCAGACAATCGACGGCGGAACGGTGGTCACGGTTCCGGGAAGTCAGAGTTCGCCTTGGAACATTGCCGGGGCACTGACTGTCGGCAACCTCAGCACCGGCACGCTGCATATCGGGGCCGGCGGCATCGTCTCGAATGGATCGGGCTTCATCGGCCGCCAGACCACCGGCATAGGCACCGCCACCGTGAGCGGCACCGGCGCGCAATGGAACAACAGCGCCGGCATCTCTGTCGGCTTCTCCGGCTCCGGGTCGCTGAGCATAACCAATGGCGGGCATGTCTCGAGCACGACGAACAGCTATGTCGGCGTCGCTCTCAACAGCACCGGCTCGGTGACGGTGAGCGGCGCCGGATCGCAATGGACGACCACTGGCTTCCTGCGCGTGGGGCAGACCGGCGCCGGCACGCTGAACATCGCGGATAGTGGCAGGGTCTCGACCGGACAGGGCTTCATTGGCTACGACAGCACCGGCAGTGGTATCGTC
>JAEXUU010000362.1 GCA_023452965.1 Pseudomonadota bacterium
CTGGCGCAGGAGCAGATCAACGCCGCCGGCGGCGTGCTCGGCCGCAAGATCGAGACGCTGTTCCGCGACGATGCCGGCAAGCCCGAGGATTCCGTCCGTCTCGCCGGCGAGCTGATCAACGCCGAGAAGGTCGACCTGCTCTCGGGCGGCTTCCTCTCCAATGTCGGCCTCGCCATCGCCGACTACGCGCTCCAGAACAAGCGGCTCTACGTCGCCTCCGAGCCGCTCTCGGACGCGATCGTTTGGGCCAAGGGCAACCGCTACACCTTCCGCCTGCGTCCCTCGACCTACATGCAGGCGGCGATGCTGGTCGAGGAGGCCGCCAAGCTCCCGACCAAGAAATGGGCGATCGTGGCGCCGAACTACGAATACGGCCAGTCGGCGGCCAAATGGTTCAAGGAGCTGCTGAAGAAGGCGCGGCCCGATGTCGAGTTCGTCGCCGAGCAGTTCCCGGCACTCGGCCGCATCGATGCCGGCGCGACCGTGCAGGCGATCGAGGCCGCCAAGCCCGACGCGATCTTCAACGTCACCTTCGCGGCCGACCTCGCCAATTTCGTTCGCCAGGGCAATACCCGCGGACTGTTCGAGGGCCGCGCCGTCGCGTCGATGCTGACCGGCGAGCCGGAATATCTCGATCCGCTCGGCGCCGAGGCGCCGGTCGGCTGGATCGTCACCGGCTATCCGCAGGCCGACATCCAGACGCCGGACCACGTCAAGTTCCGCGAGGCCTACCGCGCCAAGTACAACGACTATCCGCGCCTCGGCTCGGTGGTCGGCTTCGACACGATGAACGCCATCGCGGCGGGCATCGCCAAGGCCGGTACGACCGAGAACGAGAAGCTCGTCGACGCGCTGAAGGGTCTGAAGTTCACCTCGGCCTTCGGCCCGGTCGAGTTCCGGGCCTCCGACCATCAGGCGACGCTCGGCGCCTATGTCGGCAAGACCGCGGTCAAGAACGGCAAGGGCGTGATGGGCGACTGGCGCTATGCCGACGGTGCCAAATACCTGCCTTCGGATGCCGAGGTGAAGGCGCTGCGCCCGGCGGGCTGAAACCCGCTTCAATCTGATATTGACTAGATCCCGGCCGCGACATTGCGTTGCGGCCGCTGGAAGAGTGCGTCCTTTTCGCCCGGTTCGATGGATGTCGGTATGATCGACCTGATTTTCGCGCAGACGCTGAACGGCCTGGCCTCGGCCTCGTCGCTGTTCCTCGTCGCCTGCGGGCTCTCGATCATCTTCGGCGTGACCCGGATCGTGAACTTCGCGCACGGCTCCTTCTACATGCTGGGCGCCTATCTCGCCTTCACGCTGGTCTCCTATTTCGGCGGCTCCGAAGCGCTCGGATTCTGGGGCGGGGTGGTGCTCGCGGCGCTGATCATCGCGGTGATCGGCGCCCTGGTCGAGATCACCATCCTGCGCAGGATCTATCAGGCGCCGGAGCTCTTCCAGCTGCTCGCCACCTTCGGCCTGGTGCTGATGGTGCAGGACATCGCGCTGGCGATCTGGGGGGCGGAGGACAAGCTCGGCCCGCGTGCACCCGGCTTCAAGAGCTTCGTCGTGCTGATGGGCAGCCGTTTCCCGACCTATGAGCTCTTCCTGATCGTGGACGGGCCGATCATGCTCGGCCTGCTCTGGTTCCTGTTCCAGAAGACGCGCTGGGGCACCTTGGTGCGCGCCGCGACGCAGGACCGCGAGATGGTCGGCGCGCTCGGCGTCAATCAGCGCCTGCTCTTCACCTCGGTCTTCGCCTTCGGCGCCGGTCTCGCCGGCCTCGGCGGCGCGCTGCAGCTCCCGCGCGAGGCGGTCAACCTGCACATGGACCTCTCGATGATCGCCGAGGCCTTCGTCGTGGTCGTCGTCGGCGGGCTCGGCAGCGTTACCGGCGCCTATCTCGCGGCGGTGCTGATTGGCGTCATCCACGCCTTCGGCATCCTGATCTTCCCGAAGATCACGCTCGTCCTCGTCTTCCTGGTCATGGCGGTGGTGCTGATGGTCAAGCCCTACGGGCTGATGGGCAAGCGCCCGGTCGGCAGCGCCCATGCCCATGGCCCGGTCGAGCCGCTGCTGTTGCCGGCGAGCTCCGCCGCCAAGAGCCTCGGCCTGCTGGCGCTGGCGCTCCTCATGGTCGCGCCCTTCATCGTCGCCGATCACTGGCTGCTGACCCTGACCGAACTCTCGATCTTCGCGCTCTTCGCCGCCTCGCTGCATCTGATGATGGGCCCCGGCGGCATGGCCTCCTTCGGCCACGCCGCCTATTTCGGCCTCGGCGCCTATGGTGCGGCGCTCGCCGTGAAATGGCTCGCTCTGCCGATGCTGCCGGCGCTCGCCTTCGCGCCCTTCCTCGCCGGCATCGCCGGCTTCGTCTTCGGCTGGTTCTGCGTGCGGCTATCCGGCGTCTACCTCGCCATGCTGACGCTGGCCTTCGCCCAGATCGCCTGGGCGACCGGCTTCCAATGGGTCGCCGTCACCGGCGGCGACAACGGCATTCTGGGCGTCTGGCCCTCCGCCTGGGCGAGCTCGAAGCTGGTCTACTACTACCTCGTGCTGGCGGTCTGCGTCGTGGCGGTCCTCGCCCTGCGCATCGTCGTCTTCGCGCCCTTCGGCTATGCCTTGCGGGCCGGGCGCGACAGCCCGCTGCGGGCCGAAGCGATCGGCCTGCCGG
>JAEXUU010000416.1 GCA_023452965.1 Pseudomonadota bacterium
GTTCAGCGTCAGGGCATGGGTGGCAGATGCGGCCACAGGCGTTCCTCTTCGAATGAGGCTGTGTAACCGATTTGGCTGCGCCTGCGCAAGGCAGGAGTGCAGACGCAATCAGCGGGTCGCGGAAGCCTTTTCCTTCAAGGTCCGCAGCCCGGCCAGCGGCGCAGGCCAGAGCTGCAGGCGGTAGAAGTCGTCTCCCTCCAGACCGTCCTCGCAGGGGCTGTCGAGGCCGACATAGGAAACCCGCAGCCTGTAGGGGCCGGGCGGGAGCGAAAGCCGCGCCGCATCCGGCAGGGCATCCGTGCAACCAAGGATCGCGATCCGGCCCGAGCGGACGGTGAGGGAGCATTCGTTGACGAGATCCCATTCGTGGAAATCGTCCTCCGGCTCCTCGCCATGGAGCGAAACGGCGACGGGCACCGCCATGTTGCGGACCGTGCCGATGCCGACGCTGCAATCGCCCACGGCGATCAGGCGCTCGACGGCCTCGTCCGTCCAGAGCGGGCCGAAATCCTCATTCGCCGCCTCGTCCTCGACGTAGAACTGGAAATAGTCGGCGAAGACGGCGAGTTCGAGCTGGGCTTCGATGGTCATGGCGTCAGCATCCGGCAAACTGGTGACGAGACTGTGTCCAGCGGGCGCCGCGCGATTGGCTGCCGGGCCGGAATCGGTCATGCTCTCCGCGATACCGCTTCGGAGCCGACCATGCGCGCTGGACTTCTCGCAACCGCCCTTTGCCTCGCGCTCGCCGCCTGCCAGACCGCAGGGCCGCCGCCGGCTCCCTCGCCCGAGCAGGCGCCGACCGGCGTGACCCCGAACACCTTCCGCATGCCGACCGGCAGCGGTTGCGGCGGCGAGATCGAGCGCTTCCAGGCGGTGGTCGACAACGACGTCCAGACCGGCCACACCACCCGCAACGTCCATGTCCGCGTCAGCGCCGAGATCGAGAAGGCCCGCGCCACCTGCTCCGGCGGCAACGAGGCCGGCGCGCTGTCGCAGCTGCGCGCGACGAAGTCGAAGTTCGGCTATCCGTGAAGGACCGCGCCGTCATGCTCGCCCTTGTGGCGAGCATCCGCGTTTGACCGTCGCATCGTATCAAGAAGGACGTGGATGGTCGGCCGACGCTGACGCGAGGCGTCGTACGGACGAAGGCAATTCAGACTGCTGCGTCGAGAATTTTAGCGACGCGATACACAGCATCCCACCGCATCGCGATCAAGCTTCGCATGCTCGACAACCTACGAGATGAGCTGCTGAACGACGCATCACGAGAAAATAGCGATTCAATTTCGATCTATATTATCGTACGTATCCTGCAGTTGACGCCGACCCGTCGGCAGGCGCGCCTTTTTTCTTTCGTATAATTTTGCCCAAAACCGCTCCGCTTCGGAATTCTCTCTCAGGTGCTTTAAATAGTGGTCGTGGATAAAGTTCATCATTGAGATCGACGATAGATAGACAATTCCGCTGACGAATCCAGAATGCAGTTCCGCCTCCTTTTCCCAATCTATCGTCAACAACCCACCAGCATCGAAGCCGGACTTTGCGGTTTTCTCGACAGATTTCATCGATGGCTTGCCGACATCCACGGACTGAACGAATGAAGTGGTAGACACGAACGCACCGACCGACGCGCAGAGGATTCCGGCGCTTGTCGATTCTTGAAGCGCCTTGATGCAGCAAGGCGGAAGCCTATACGTAGAGTCTGATTTCTTTTCGATATCTTTTTTCGTCTTGAATCTATAATAAAATCCAGCTGCAGCAGCGAAGGCCACTCCCACCACAAAAGGTGCTGCCATGACTAACACTCCACGCGCAAGTCATCATGGAACCACTAAACTGACCGCCAGGCAAACGAGATCGCAAAAACAGGGCTTCACCTACGCCGCCAGCCCCCGCTTCTCGAGCAGCGCGTCCGGCGTCGGCAGCCGCCCCCTGAACAGCGTATAGGCCTCGG
The DNA here is from genome assembly GCA_023452965.1 of Pseudomonadota bacterium. The sequence continues at coordinate 1,955 of JAEXUU010000416.1, forward strand.
CCGGGTCGCGCGTATCGCCGGCCGAATAGATGTAGCGCCGCAGCTTCTGCGCCAGCTCCGGCGCAAAGACGTCGCCCGCCTCGATGAAGGCGTTGAAGGCGTCGGCGTCCATCACCTCCGACCAGAGATAGCTGTAATAGCCCGCCGAATAGCCGTCGCCCGAGAAGACGTGGCTGAAATGCGGGGTGCGATGGCGCATGGTGATCTCGGCGGGCATGCCGATCCGGGCGAGCTCGGCCGCCTCGAAGGCGAGCGGATCGACCTCTGCCGTTGCTTCCAGCGAATGGAAGGCGAGATCGACAAGCGCCGATGAGGTGTACTCGACCGTGGCGAAGCCCTGGTTGAAGGTCTGCGCCTTCTTGATCTTCTCGATCAACGCCTCCGGAATCGGCTCACCGGTTTCGGCATGCAGGCAGAAGCGCTGCATCACCTCCTTGGTCAGGAACCAGTGCTCGTAGAGCTGCGAGGGCAGTTCGACGAAGTCGCGCGAGACCGAGGTGCCGGCGAGCGAACCGTATTTCACGTCCGAGAGCAGCCCGTGCAGGGCGTGTCCGAATTCGTGGAACAGCGTGCGCGCATCGTCGATCGACAGCAGGGCCGGCTTGCCCTCGGCAGGCTTGGCGAAATTGCAGACGTTGACAATGATCGGCCGGACCTCGCCATCGAGGTTGCGCTGGCCGCGATAGGCGCTCATCCAGGCGCCAGAACGTTTCGAGGGCCGGGCGAAATAGTCGCCGAGGAAGAGGCCGATATGCCGGCCGGACGCGGCCTCGGTCACCTCCCAGATGCGGACATCGGGGTGATAGCCGGCAAGTTCAGGCCTTTCCGCGAAGGCGAGGCCGAACAGCTTGCCCGCCGTGTCGAAGGCGGCGGCGATGATCCGGTCGAGCTGGAGGTAGGGCTTCAGCACGGCTTCATCGAGCGCATAGGTCTTCTGACGGACCTTCTCGGAATAATGGCGCCAGTCGGACGGACGGATCGGTCCGTTCTCGCCCTCGGCCTGGGCCAAAGCGGCAAGGTCGGCGGCTTCCTGCGCCGCACGCGCCTTGGC
>JAEXUU010000456.1 GCA_023452965.1 Pseudomonadota bacterium
GCCGGCGCTCGCCGTCCGCCTCGTGCTCAATGCCGACGGCTCGAAGAAGGGCCATTCCTTCCACCGCATCCTGATGCGCTCGGCCGCTAAGCTCTCCTACCAGCAGGCGCAGGCCGCGATCGACGGCAAGCCGGACGAGGCGACAGCCACGATCCGCGAGAGCATCCTGATGCCGCTCTGGGCCGCTTATGGCGTCGCGGCCCGCGCCCGCGATGCCCGCCAGCCGCTCGACCTAGATCTGCCCGAGCGCAAGCTGATCCTGAAGGCGGACGGCTCGGTCGACCGCGTCATCGTCCCCGACCGGCTGGCGACCCACAAGCTGATCGAGGAATTCATGATCCTCGCCAACGTCGCCGCGGCGGAGACGCTGGAGAAGGCCGGCAGCCTCCTGATCTACCGCTGCCATGACGAGCCCTCGCTCGAGAAAATGCGCGTGCTCGGCGAGGTCCTGGCCTCGATCGGCATCAAGCTGCCCAAGGACGCCGCGCTGCGGCCGGTGCTGTTCAACCGAATCCTCAAGATGATCAAGGGTTCGGAGAACGAGCTCTTCATCAACGAGGTCGTGCTGCGGACCCAGGCCCAGGCCGAATATGTCGCCGAGAACTACGGGCATTTCGGCCTCAACCTGCGCCGCTACGCCCATTTCACCTCGCCGATCCGGCGCTATGCCGACCTCGTCGTCCATCGCGCCCTGATCGCGACGATGAAGCGCGGCGATGATGGACTGCCTAAGTCGACGACGCTGGCCGAACTGCGCGAGGTCGCGACCCGGATTTCCGCGGCCGAGCGCCGCGCCATGGCCGCGGAGCGCGAGACCACCGACCGGCTGATCGCGCATTTCCTCGCCGACCAGATCGGCGCGAGCTTCGATGGCCGCATCGCCGGGCTCAACCGCGCCGGGCTCTTCGTCAAGCTCGACGGCACCGGCGCCGATGGCTTCGTTCCCGCCTCGACGCTGGGCGCCGACTATTACCGCTATGACGAGGCGGCCCATGCGCTGATCGGCGAGCGCAGCGGCGAGAGCTGGCGTCTCGGCGACCGCGTGCATGTCCGCCTGGTCGAGGCTGCCCCGGTCGCCGGTGCCCTGCGCTTCGAGCTCCTGAGCGAGGGGCGTACTGTGACATCGAACCGCTCTTTCAAAAAAGCCGCGCGTCCCCTAGCTGCAAAGCGCAGTATGGCCCGGCCAGGGCGTGCCAAGCCCGGCCGGAAGCGCTGAGGCCGACGCCTCGAAGATGAAGAGTGCCATGTCCGTTCAGTATCACGACCTCTCGGCTCCGGCCGCCGAGCGCGATTGGCGCCAGGCGATCAGGCGCGGCATGCGGGGGCGCTGCCCGCATTGCGGCGAGGGCCGACTGTTCCGCGCCTTCCTGAAGCCGGTCGACGCCTGCGAGGCCTGCGGCGAGGCGCTGCACCATCAGCGCGCCGACGATCTGCCGCCCTATATCGTCATCACCATCGTCGGGCATATCGTCGTCGGCGGCCTGGTGCTGGTCGAGAAATTCGGCGACTGGTCGATGGGCATGCACATGCTGGTGTGGCCGCTGCTGACGGTGGTGCTATGCCTTGCACTGATGCAGCCGACGAAGGGCGCGGTCATCGGGCTGCAATGGGCGTTGCGCATGCACGGCTTCGGCGGTTCCGCGCCGCAGGTCGAGGTTCAACCCGCAGCAAGCAGGACGGGCGGCCAGTGAACGATCATACCGTAACCCTCACCCAGGCCGAACGCGTCCGCACCGCGACCAATCTGCGGCCGGTCGATGCCGCGACCATGCTGATCCTCGATCATTCCGGCCGGCAGCCGCGCGTGCTGATGGGCAAGCGCCATCCGAGCCACAAGTTCATGCCCGGAAAGTACGTCTTCCCCGGCGGGCGGATCGATCCGGAGGATCGCCGCATGACCGCAGCGGGCGCCCTTCCCGGGCCCTGCGAGCAGCGCCTGGCGGCGCGCTGCGTGCGTCCGAGCGCCCAGCGCGGGCGGGCCCTGGCGCTGGCCGCGCTCCGCGAGACCTACGAGGAAACCGGGCTGCTCTTCGGCAGCGCCGAATACGGCGCGCCGGAAAACCCGCCGCCCGGTGTCTGGTCGGAATTCGCCGCGAAAGGCATCTTCCCCGATCTCGGCGCCGTCACCTTCGTCGCCCGGGCGATCACTCCGCCGCGCCGGCCGAAGCGCTTCGACACCCGCTTCTTCACCGTCGATGCCAGCGCCGTCGCCGACAAGGTCGAAGGCATCATCGGGCCCGATTCGGAGCTGGTCGACCTGGTCTCCGTCACCTTCGACGAAGCCCGCGAACTCGACCTGCCGACCATCACCAAGGTGATCATCGCCGAGGTCGAGGAGCGGCTGAAAAACGGATTCGCCCCGCATCTGCCGGTGCCGTTCTATTGGGAGAAGCGCGGCAGCTTCGTGCGCGAGCTGATCTGAGCGGTTTGGCCGGCGAAAGCCGGCCATTTTGCGGGCGGACGAGACTGCCACCCGATATTCCTTGACTTGCAGGCTCCGATACGGCATTCCGGCGCCATCGGATTGCCGGGCTCGCCCCGGCCGTTTTCTTTTTCATGCGCGGGTCGAGCACGGCCCCACCAGTTCGAGGGCTCCGCCATGGCCAAGGCCGTGACCATCAAGATCAAGCTCGTCTCGACGGCTGACACCGGGTTTTTCTACGTGACCAAGAAGAACTCGCGCACGATGACCGAGAAGATGTCGAAGAAGAAGTATGACCCCGTCGCGCGCAAGCACGTCGAGTTCAAGGAAGCCAAGATCAAGTAAGGCACCCAGCCTTACACTCTTGCCGCTTTTGCGAGAACCGCCCGCTTCGGGCGGTTTTTTGCGTTTATGGCACACATTCGAGCGAAATGGCGCCTGCGCTCCGCAAGCAGCTCGGGTCCTCTGGCGCACTCGCAGCATCGTTCCTAAGTTGCGGAGCGTCCATCGCCCTGCTCTCTCGCCCGGAGCCCCGCCTTGAACCGCCCATCGCCCGCCGAACCGCGCCAGCCCGCCATCGGGCCACTACGCCGCTTCCTGCGCCTCATCGTCGAGGTCGACGAATCGCGCCTCTGGCTGCACCGCGTCAGGGCGGCGCTGATCCTGCTCGGGCTGCTGGCGGCGTTCGGGCTGCTCGGCTACTGGCTGCCGGCGCTGCTGGAGCGCGCCTTCCGCTGAAAGCGGGCCCCGCTCCTCGCCTTCGGAAAAAATAGTGGCCGGCCGATAGCGGATCTGATGAGGCCAGATATCCCGCTACCGACCGGCCGAGCCCACCGGTTTCCCAGGAGATGCGGCGGAACCTGAGTTCCCGAGGGGCGTTCCGGGCAACCGCTTGTCGCTGTCGCCTGTTGAAAACGACCCTACGCGGAAGCCCCCGCGAATCAATCGTTTAGGGTTGATTCACCATTCTTCATCATCCTTTAACCTTACCGGATAACCCTCGGCATTTACTGTAAAAACTATGGTAAATGCAAAACATTCAATTTTTACATAAACTTGCCTAAGACACCCCGCGAAAACCTTGCGCAGCACCTGCGGAAGGGACCATACGGGCCACGATCAGCAATCGGCTCATCTTCGCGAGTCCTTCCGGCAACGGAGCGCTGGCCAGGTCGTCACGGCCGTGCGCATGCCGACGCCGGCGTTCCATCCGCGCACGCGCATGTTGGTCGAAGAGCGGCCGTCAGTGTCGGGCCCGGGCTTCGCGTGACCGCCAGCCTCAGGCGGCGTTGGCGACGATGACGCGATTGCGGCCGCCCGCCTTGGCGAGATAGACCGCCTCGTCGGCCCGCTTCATCATCTCCGCCGGGCCGGCATCCCCCGCCCGCCGACTGGCGACGCCGATCGACACCGTGACCGCAATGCTGCGGGTGCCGTCCTGGATCTGGAACAGCTCGCCCTCGACCCGCTCGCGGATCCGCTCCGCCACGGCCCGGGCGGCCTCGAGCGCCGTATCGGGAAGGACGACGACGATCTCCTCCCCGCCCATCCGGGCGACGAGGTCGATTCCGCGCGTGCAGGCGCGGACACGGTCGGAGAACTCGCGCAGCACCTCGTCGCCGGCATCGTGGCCCCAGCTGTCATTGACCGCCTTGAAGTGGTCGACATCGAGGATGAGCAGCGACAGGGACCGGGCCCGGAGCGCGGATTCGTCGAAGAGTACCGCCAGGCGGCCATCGAGATAGCGGCGATTGTACAGCCCGGTGAGCTGGTCCATCACCGCCATTTCCATCGAGGACTGCACGCTGTCGCGCAGCCGCTCGGCGAAGCGCTTGCGCCGGACCAGAGGCCGGGCGCGCGCGAGCAACTCGTTGCGGTCGATCGGCCGGACGAGGAAGTCATGGGCGCCGATCTCGAGCCCGCGCAGCACGCGGCGGCGGTCATCCGCCTCGCCGAGCATCAGCACCGAGAGATTGCGCGTGCTCTCCAGCGAGCGCAATTGGCTGCACAGGCGCAAGCCGTCATAGGATTGCAGGTCGAGGCTGACGAGCACGA